>NZ_JBGFGP010000090.1:0-99582 GCF_041224545.1 Sedimentitalea sp. XS_ASV28
GCCACTGCAAGCGCGCCGAGCGCTTGAGCAATTTGAGGGCTCCGCGCCCGGCGCGCTTGCCCAAACCGAAACCCATGATTATCAAGATCAAACCCGCAGACTCTCGTTATGAACGAGGGACCGAAGGGGGGCAGGTCAGGACGATTACGGTATGCTTGTCGGACTCATAGAGATGTGGAACGACGATATCGGTATTGTCCTTCAGCGCGGTCATCTGTGACATGTCGAATTCGTGATATTTTCCGACAAAGAAATCGACCCGCTTGATTCCCGAGTTTTTGACGACGCTGATCAGATCGATGAGTTCGAGTTCGCCCGCTTCTGCCGCAGCTTGCGCACGGTTGAAGTGCTGGCGATTCTCGGCTTCGACCCCAAGTTCAAAAGACGTCGGGCCAGACGTCGCAATGACGTGGTCGATCCCGAGATCGCAGCTCATGTGCAGGGCACCGTAGACACCGGCAGATCCTCCGATCGCGGTAATCTGGGTGTCGCGAAACTCATCAAGCAGATCGTGCAGGTAGGCAAGCGTCTGCTGTCGGTTTCCGATCTGTCTTATGCCGCCGAGATACAGAAGACGCGCCTTGTCAAAACAGGCAATGACATTGGCGTTCAGGGGCTGACCAATCGCGCGGTCCAGAAGACAGGTCGTCAGGTTGGACATCAGATAGGGGATGCCGGGAAACATCATCAGGGTGCGGGTGGCGCCGGGGCGGCGGATGACGACGATCCCCTCTTCGGGATCGATGCGCGGTGTCGGTTTCACACTGTCAATCGTCTGATAAAGCGAGGAAAGTTCGTTCGGTCCCTGCGCTTGCGGATATGTTGCGGCGATCCCCGCGAGGAACGGTTTCTGGAACTCGAAAACCGGGCAGTCGCGTTCCAGTTCCCACAACTGGATACGGGCTTCGTTGATGTTCCGGTAATTCGGAACCAGTTCTCCGGTCAGCCGCCAATGAGCGAGAGATTTGTAAACGCCCAGCTTCGCACGCCGTTGGGCGCCACCTTGCCGGGGCGGCAGCTGTTCGATCCGGTTCAGGATTTGCTGTGTCTCTTCGCGCCGGTCAGCATCCCAGAGAATGTCGCGCGCATCTTCCAGAAGTTTCAGCAGCGGGCGCGCTTCTGCGTCTGCCATGTCGTCATCCGTTCCGGTGCGCTCTGGCTGCGCCGCTTTGCGCTTGAACAGGTGGAGTGGATTCACGCTTGCGACTCCGAGACATAGGCGACGAGGCTGTTCAACGTGTCGTACTTGTCTTCGTCGCCTTCCGCGATCACCACATCGAACTCTTCCTGCACTTCGAGAAGCACGGTCGCCAGGTCCAGGGAATCCAGCCCGGAGTCGAAAAACTTGGCATCTGCCTTGATCATGCTGCCATCGATACCGTCGACATTTTCGGTGATGATCTCGCGAATTTTGGCTTCGATTGTCATTGGGTTTCCTTTGTCGTCAGAATGGTTGTCGCCCAGCCAAGGCCGACGCCGAACCCCGAGACCATGACGGTCCGGACCGCGGCGCGATCGAGATCGGCGAGGATGAGCGGAATCGAGGAAGAAACGGTATTTCCATAGGCGGCACAGGGCAGCACGTCGGGCGCAGGAATACGCGCGCGTTTGCACACCGTGTCGACGATGAACTTGGAGCCGGGGTGCAGCGCATACGCGTCGATATCCTCGGCGACCAGATCGTTGGCGGCCAGCGTACGCTTGAGGCTCTTGGGAACGTTGAGGGCGCAGAAATCGAAAACCGCGCGTCCGTTCATTTCCAATACGCCGTCTGCGTTCCGACGGATGGCTGCGGCCTTTTCCCCCTTGGTTCCAAAGTCGAACGCGCCGATGCGCCAGGAGGAACCCGGCTCGATCAGGGTCGCGGTTGCCGCGTCGCCAAAGATCATCGAGGTGTTCTTGTCATCCTCGCTGAGCGATTTGGAATAGGGGTCGGCGGTAAAGATCACCGCGCGCTGTCCACCCGCTGCCATCAGGTGCCCGGAAACGGTCGCCAGCGCCGACACGAAGCCCGAACAGCCCAGCGAGATGTCGAATGCGAAACAGGACGCGGGCAGGCCCAGCTTGTCATGCACTATAGCGGAACAATGCGGCAGCCCGTGACCATCCGGATGCTGGGTCACGACCACGATCAGGTCGAGCGAGTCCGCGTCGAAATCATCACCCAGTTTGTGGGTCAGATCCGAGAATGCGGCGACGCAGAGATCGCTGGTTTCCTGTTCCGCGTCCTTGCGGGCGGTTGCCTTGAAACCGATCTTGGAACGCAGGGAATCGAGATCGTATTCGAACTTTTCAGCCCGGGGCACATTGTCGAGGCGCGTCTCGGGCAGATAGGTGCCGATCTCGGAAATCGCAAAGGGGTTATTCGCCATAAAAAACCAATTCTCCACAAGAGGTTCCATTCGACAGAATTCGCGACTTGAATATTCGCGTTCCCATGTGCGAGGCAAGCTCTAGATCAAAGGGCGCATCATTCGGCAGGAAACGACCCAGAGAGACTTTGGCGGCGATCAATTTGACCCCGGGATTAAGCTCCTTGTTGATCAGAACCTTGTTGGCGGCGATCAACCGGTCAAAGACCGTCGCGCCGGGCTTTGGCTCCGAATGGATGGTTTTTTCAGTCACGTCCGCAGGGTCGGCAAGGGCGGCTTCGTCATAGCTGTCGCGTCTGACCACGGGCATATCGGTGTCTTCGGACAATTCCCAGCTGCGGGTCACGTCGCCGCGGGTGATCGTCACATGGCCCGAGCCGCTCTTGGGGCGGGGGGCGTCGACGGGCGTAAAGCAGACCCGGCTCGTCATCCAGTTCCGGAGCACCAGAGACATCGCGTCATAAGGTGCGAAACGCGCGGTCAGTTCGTTGCACAGGCTTGCGCTGTGAACATAGCTGCGCGCTTCGCGGAACGGGCAATCAAGATGAAAAGGGATATGTTGCAGCGTCAATGCAGGCTCCTCTGAGCGTCGCCCCGTTCAGGTGGGCATCTTCAAAGCCTGCGTATTGGAAGCGCCGCAGCGCGGCAAGCGCCTATTGGATTTCCCAGATGCATAGGTGACGTGTTTTTGCGCGGTCGCGAACCGATATACCGCCAACGGCGAAACCGACGTAATTCCAGGAAATGCCAGCGGACGTATCGTCAACTGGGTTCTGACGAATTCCAACGCGATGTCATGGCGCGATGGCAAAGGCCTATGGATCTGCGGTCTATCGGCCAGCGCATCGCCGGGCGTCTGAACGTGGTGGCTCCGGTCCCGGCAGTCTAGTGGCGATAGGCTCGCGCCAGCAGTACCGGGGTCAGCAGCATCGGGAGCTGATAGCAGCCCAGAAAGACCAGCAGCGGCGCGGTCACGTCCGGGGGCAGGGCGACGAAGAAAAGAGACACGTTCCGGTTGCCGGCGACGAGGGCGCGGGCACCGCTGACCGGATCGCGGCCAAAGCACAGCATGAAGAGCTGGGTGCCGAAATTCGCGGCGAATGCGACGATCAGCCAGAACAGGAAGGTTGCCGTGTCCTGTGTTATCGCCTCGGAGACAGAGGCCATCAGCGCGATGACGAATATCGCCAGAGCAACCACGGATAGCCCATCCATGCGCTGCACGGTTACGGCTGCGGGACCGGCTTTGGAGAATGCGACACGGCGCAGGATGATCGCGCCGCCCCCGGCAAGCAGGATGGTCAGAACCAGTCGCAGGGTTGCGGCGATAACCTGTTCCGGCGGGCCAAGTGCGGGCAGCAGCCAGAACACCGGCAGGGCCGTCAGCGGCAGCAACACGCTTCCCATACTCATCAGCTGCATCGCGGTCGCCACATCCAGCCGCATGATGGCGGCGATGTTGGGGCTGCTGACGATAGGGGGCGCGCAGGCCAGCAGGACAAGTGCCAGCGTCACGGCGGAGTGCGCGGCATCGAGGGCGAAGGCGACCGCCAGGATCGCCATCGGCAGGGCCAGTTGCGCGATCAGGACATATGCCGTGGCACGCGGCAGGCCACTGCCCAGCAACCGCAGATCGGCCGGTGACAGGCGCAGGGCACCGAAAAACAGCAGGATGACCACCATCTCGGGAATCCAGCGTGACAGGATCTCTGCAAGCCCGGGCAGGGCGATGCCGACCGCAAGCCCGGCCACCAGGATCGAGCGCGCATAACGCGATGCGAAAAGCAGCGGGTCGAACGAGATCATCCAGGCGATTGCCGGATGTTTTCGGGCAGCCATGTGGCCAGTTCGGGCCAGATCACAAGGATCACCACCATCACCATCATCAGCAGAACCATCGGGATCGCCGTCTTTGCGATATAGGAGATTTCATGGTTGGTCATGCCTTGCAGCACGAAGAGGTTGAAACCGATCGGCGGGGTGACCTGTGCCATCTCGACCACGACCACGATGAAGATGCCGAACCAGATCACGTCGATCCCGGCGTCCCGGATCATCGGTTCGACAATCGCCATCGTCAGCACGACCGAGGATATGCCGTCCAGGAACATGCCGAGCACGATATAGAACAGCGTCAGCGCCATGATGAGCACCACCGGCGTCAGGTTCATCTGGTCGATCCATCCGGCCAGCGCGCGCGGCAGGCCGGTAAAGCCCATCGCGAGCGACAGAAACGAAGCCCCCATCAGGATCAGGGCGATCATCGCCGATGTCGCCGTCGCGCCCATCAGGCTTTCGCGGAAGGTCGACCAGCTGAGCGAGCCCTGTGCGCCGGCCAGCACCAGCGAACCGAGTACCCCGACCGCCGCCGCCTCGGTCGCCGTGGCCCAGCCGAAATACATCGACCCGATGACCAGCGACACCAGCAGCAGAACCGGGATCAGGAAGCGGCTTTCGCGCAGCATCTCGGCCAGGCTCAGCTTTGGCTCGGGGCGGGCGTGTTCGGATTTGCGCAGAAAATGCCAGGCAATGATGTAGGTCGTGAAAAGCCCTGCCAGAACCAGGCCCGGTATGATCCCGGCCATGAATAGCTTGGTGATCGATTCGTTGATGGTGACGCCGTAGACGATCAGCGTCAGTGACGGCGGAATCATCAGACCCAGCGTCGCGGCGCCGGCCAGCGTTCCGATGATCATGTATTCCGGATAGCCACGCGCGCGCAGTTCCGGGATCGACATCTTGCCCACGGTGGTCAGCGTCGCCGCAGACGAGCCGGAGACAGCGGCGAAGATCGTGCAGCCGGCGATATTGGTATGCAGCAGCCCGCCGGGCAGGCCGCGCATCCAGGGCGCGAGACCGCGGAACATGTCTTCGGACAGCCGCGTGCGATAGAGAATCTCGCCCATCCAGATGAACAATGGGAGGGCGGTCAGGGTCCAGCTGGAGGCACCCGACCAGATGGTGGTCAGCATGGCATCACCCGCAGGCCGGCTGGTGAAGAGCTCCATGCCGACCCAGGCAACGCCCATCAGTGCAAGCCCGACCCAGACCGAACTGCCCAGCAGGGCGAAGAGCACAAAGAGAAAGATGATCGTGGCGTAAAGTTCGCTCATTCCATGGCCTCCGTCTTGATCCGGCTTTGGCCGGTGGCCGCCATACGGGTCAGGTTGTCCCAGAGTGCAATTGCAAGCAGGATGGTTCCGATCGACATCGGCAGTTGTGGCAACCAGATGGGCGTATAGACCCATCCGTCACCGGTTTGTGCCCATAGCGCGGGCCATTTGCCCGGTGCCGTGACGAACGTCGCGAAAAAAGACAACAGCCATTCGGGGACCATGTCCTGCCCCTGCGTGCGGTCGTTCAGCATCTTTGAGAGCAGGTTCGTCTTGACGGCATAGCGCGCGAAATACGTGGCGATGATCGCTGCGAGGAACGTCGCGAGCAAATCCAGCCAGCGTCGTGTGAACGCGTTGAGATTAAGGAAGATCGACACCCGGATATGCGCGCCGCGATTGAGCGCATAGGCCAGCGCGAAGAACGAGGTTGCGGCCATCGCGTACCCGGCGAACTCGGTCGAACCGGGAAAGGCGATGCTGCTCCAGCGCGTGACCATCTGCAAGACGATGATCACCAGGATCATCACCAGAAAGAACGCGGAGATCGCGCCGCTGACAAGATAAAGCCGGTCCAGAATGTTCCAGAGCGGCGCGAGCAGGCGTTGTGCCGCCCGTGGACGCAGCGCGCAGAGCGCCACCAGAACCGTCGGCAGCACGAACAGCCAGACCCACAAGGGCAGCCCCATCCAGGCGGACCAGTCATTCATTCAGTCTCTCCGTCAGGAATGGCGGCGCATCCCGGCCGGGTGCGCCGCCGGTTGGCGTGTTACCGGGCGGTGTAGGCGTCGATGATCGCCTGACCTTCGGAGCCGGTGACTGCGAGCCAATCCTCTTGCATCTTCGCGCCGATCGCCTGCAACTCTGCCAGGAATTCCGGCCCTGCGTCGGTCACGGTCATGCCATTGGCTTCGAGCTGTTCGAAATACCAGTTCGACAGCTCTTCCGCCTTGGCGAGACAGGCGGCGCCGGTTTCATCGGCGGCCTTCTGAACCGCGGCGCGGGTGTCGTCATCCAGCCCGTCCCAGGCCTGTTTGTTGACCATCACGTAGTTGCGCGGCAGCCAAGCGTTGACCTTGTAATAATGGCTGAGCTGCTCCCAGACCTTGCGATCATAGCCGGTCGAGCCGGACGAGATGAAGGCCTCGGCAACGCCGGTGGCCAGGGCCTGGCTCAGTTCGGCGGCCTCGACCTGCACCGGTATCATGCCCAGCTCTTCTGCGAAGGTGGCGGTGGCGGTGTTGTAGCTGCGAAACTTGACGTTCTGGGTGTCGGCCGAGGAGTTTACCTCTTTCTTGAAGTAGAACCCCTGACCCGGCCACGGGCAGGTATAGAGCGTCACCAGGTTCTGTTCGGCAAGCGCGGTATTGACCGGTTCCTTGGCAGCCTGCCAGAGCTTTTCGTTGTCGGCAAAGGAGGTGGCGAGGAACGGGACGTTGTCCCAGCCCAGCAACGGAGTCTCGTTTGCGTGCGATGACATCAGGCGTTCACCGATCGGAGCCTGCCCGGTCTGGATGGCGCGTTTGATCTCGCCGCCCTTGAACAGCGCGCCGCCCGGGTGAACGGTGATTTCAAGCGCGCCGCCGGTGTATTCACCCACCTTGTCGGCAAAGACCTGGCCCATCTCGGAATGAAAGTTCGACGCGGCATAGGCCATTGGCATATCCCAGTTTTCAGCCTGGGCTGCGGCCCCCAGGGCCAGTGTGGCGGCGGTCGCGCCCAGCAGTTTCGTCAGTTGCATCCTGATATCCCCTCTGTTGATTGGGTTCATGCCTGTCGCGCCGGTGAAAAGGCCGACAGGTCGGTGTTGACCGGTTGCCCGGTGATCATCTGCGCCAACCAGCGCCCCGTCTTGGGGCCGCCGCTGAGGCCGATATGATGGTGCCCGTAGCCGACATAGACATTCCTGGCGGCTGGTGCCTGTCCGATTGCGGGAATGGAATCCGCCGTTGCCGGACGATGGCCCATCCATTCCACAATGTTGTCATAGGTGAGGTCCGGAAACAGCGCGGCGACCTGTCGCTTCAACAGGTCGAACGGCGCACGGGACGGGCCGGTGTCGAGCCCTCCGAATTCGACGACCCCCGCACAACGCAGGCGTCCTTCCATGGAACCGACCACGAATTTGCCCGCCGCCACCATGATGGGCGATTTCAGGGTAATCGACGGATTCACGAATTCGACGTGGTATCCGCGCTCTGATTCCAGTGGCACCGTGATACCAAGCTGACGCGCAAGAGATCCGCTCCAGACACCGGTGGCGAGCACGAAACTGTCGGCGGCAATCGCGCCCGCGCGCGTGCGGGCGCCTGTCACGATGTCTCCGCTGAGATCGAAGCCGGTAATCTCATCTGTCAGCAATGTGCCGCCATTGGCCACGAAATGCTCGGCCAGCGCTTTCACATAGGCACCCGGATCGGTGATCAGCCCGTGATCGGGACATTCGACCCCATAGCCAAAGCGGCCTGCCAGTGCCGGGTCATGGGCGGCCATGTCGTCCGCGGTCATTTCCCGGAACCTGTAACCGCGCTTGCGACGGATCGACCAGACATAGCCATCCGCGTCGAAGGCGGCCTTGTCCGGATAGCCAAAGAGATAACTGCCCGGGCGGACATAGGCCGCGGCAGGCGTGCCCTGCGCCAGGGCGATATGCTGATCCGCACAATCACCGAGCAAGTCCGTCAGCGCGCGCGAGGTCCGTTCGACCTGCGCATCGGTTGCATTGGCAAGGTATCGGCGCAGGAAGGGCAGCAGGCGCGGCAGGTAGCGCCATTTCAGAAACAGCGGCTGGTCGGGATCAAGCAGCATTCGCGGTGCCCTGGCGAGCAATCCCGGAACCGTGACCGGCACGACGGCACAGGCCGCCAGAATGCCGCCATTGCCGTGGGAGGTGCCGCTGGCGGGACCGCTCCGGTCAGTCAGCGTGACATTCAGACCGGCGCGTTGCAGCCAAAGCGCGGTCGATACACCGACGATGCCGGCACCGATGACCAATACCTCTGAATTTTTCCCTGTCACGTATTCCCCCGTCATTCCCCCGCAGATTGACGTGTTAACGAATTAAATGCCAACGGTTTTTCGCGAAACGTCCTGGTGCCGTGTCAAGCGTCGATCTTGGCCAGCCAGGCATTGATCGCATCGGCAATGGTCTGCGGGTCCTGATGGATCAGCCAGTGATCCAGATCGGGCAGGGTCACGCGGGTCAGATCGGTTGCGAACGCATCCAGTCCGGCCGTCGATTCCGGAAGCAGTGCCGTATCCCGCTCGCCCCAGATCAGCAGATGCGGACACCGGACCATCAGGCGATCAACCGGCAGATCGGGCAGGTCGGTCAGGGGCTTGCCCGGCTCGGCGATCCGCAGCGGCGACGCGCGATACCAGTTGATCATCGTCCGGAGCCGCCCCGGCCGCGACCATTCGGCGAGATAGGCGGCACGGGCTTCTTCGGTCAGCCAGCCGGTGTCCATCTTGGCAAGGAACAGGTCCTGCATCCTGGCGAACCCGTCGGCGGCGAGCAGGTCGTGGCTGTCGTCGCGGCGCAGAAAGTTGATGTACTGGCTGGCCTCTGACTGCGCGCCGCCAGATGCCATTGCACGCTGGAACGGCACCGGATGCACGCCGTTCGCAATGATCAGGCGCTTGACGAGCTCGGGTTTGAACATGGCCAGCCCATAGGCGACCGCCGCACCCCAGTCATGCCCCATCACGGTGACCGGAGCGCCGATCTGCGAGATCAGTTCGGCCATGTCGCCGACCAGTGCCGAGGCAGTGTAATTCTCGACGCCCTCGGGGGCCCAGCTCTGGCCGAACCCGCGCTGATCGGGCGCGATACAGTGGAAGCGATCTGCCAGCAGCGGGGCCAGATCGGCCCAGGCCCCGCCGTATTCGGGAAACCCGTGCAGCATGAGCAGCGGCGGCAACACATCGTCTCCCCAATGGCGCAGGAAGAACGGGTTTCCGCCGAGCAGGATGGTTTCGGTCCGCACCCCATTGGTCATGTTCTGGCCTCCTGTGTTGCCTGTTGCGCGCAGTCTGGCATCCCGGTGCGCGCCGTGGCTCTGAATGTGACAGTTTCTTGACGGGGATCAAGGTGCGCGAACCAAAGGCCGGTTAGGCGGGCAGGGAACCAAACCCCAGCCGGAGACGCCCATGACCCTGTCCACCACCGCCGACTCGACCCCGCTCGATATGGATGTTGCTTCCGAGGGGGCGACCGACACGTCCGGGCAGGTGATCGGGATATCGGTCGCGCCGGACGCCGGGGCGGTGCAGCCGCCGGCCGGCCCCACGAAAGAACAGGTGCGGCGCGCGTTCGAAAGCGGCCGATACCCGTATCCCCGCAAACTCAGCCGCCGCACATACGAGGCGGACAAGGCAAAATTGCAGGCCGAACTGCTCAAGGTGCAGCTCTGGGGCCAGGAGACCGGTCAGAAATTCGTGCTGCTGTTCGAGGGGCGCGATGCGGCGGGCAAGGGTGGCACCATCAAGCGGTTCATGGAGCATCTGAATCCACGCTCTGCCCGTGTCGTCGCGTTGAACAAGCCGACCTGGGAGGAGAAGGGCCAGTGGTACTTCCAGCGCTATGTGCAGGAATTGCCGACGGTCGGTGAAATGGTGTTCTACGACCGGTCCTGGTACAATCGCGCCGGGGTCGAACGGGTGATGAATTTCTGCGATCCGGCGGAATATCTGGAATTCATGCGACAGACCCCGGAACTGGAGCGGATGCTGGTTCGGTCGGGCATACGGCTTTACAAATACTGGTTCTCGGTCACGCGCGACGAACAGAAACGGCGTTTCGTCAGCCGCGAGACCGACCCGCTGAAACGCTGGAAGCTGAGCCCGATCGACAAGGCGTCGTTGTCGAGATGGGACGACTATACCGAAGCCAAGGAGGCGATGTTCTTTTACACCGACACTGCCGATGCGCCGTGGACGGTGATCAAGTCCAACGACAAGAAACGCGCACGGCTGAACTGTATGCGGCATTTCCTGTCCTCGCTTGACTATCCGGACAAGGACGAGGCGGTCGTCGGCGCGCCCGACCCCCTGATCGTCGGGCAGGCGCATCACGTCATTCACAAATCGAACCACATTCTCGGAACGGCGCTGCATCCGGACAGCCGGACAAAAACTGCCGGCCCCGCGCAGAGCCGCGACTGACCACGACCTGCGGCATCATGGATCGACGGCTGCTCTGGTTCTTATTTGTTGCGGGCAGAGCGTGGGCATCGACCCGCGTCGAATCGATGTGCCGCCTGCACGCCACCGGGTCATTTCGCAAGCGGTAATCTGCCTCGATACTGCGCAACTCCGCTACTTCGACCGGGTTGGAAGGATGGTGAATTTCCACCTGAAATCAGCAGTCCGCCCGCTCAACAGTCAGGACCTCGCCCTTTCGGATCGCAACTTTCCCTTTGGCTGCGATAGCGCCCTGGCTCGACGTCCGCTCGAAACGAACACCGATCCGTACCCGCCGCGCGAGTGCACCACTTCATGAAAACCTAAAGGTTGGTTTTGAAGCCTATCTTGCCGGTTGCCGCGCGATACCTGAACGGCCGCTTTCAGAGTCCATGTTTGACAAATTAGGACGAACGTCCTAGTGTTGGATTGCAGTGACTCTGCGGAGGTCCCCATGTCACGATCAGGTACACGCGAACGAATAGAAGAAAAGGCGGATGCCCTCTTCTACGAGGCAGGTTTCGAAGCGACATCCTTTGCGGACATTGCGGGTGCGGTTGGTATCTCCCGCGGCAACTTCTACCACCACTTCAAATCCAAGGACGATATTCTGGACGCGGTGATCAGCCGTCGCATGGCGGCAACGCGGGCGATGCTCGAAACCTGGGATACCGACGTCGCACCGAAAGACCGAATTTTGTCTTTCATCCGCATCCTCATCGCCAACCGAACCAAGATCATGGCGTTCGGATGCCCGGTCGGGACGCTCACCACCGAGCTTGCCAAGCTGGATCACATCGCAGAGTCCCGCGCCGCCGAGATTTTCGGCCTGTTTCGCGACTGGCTTGCCGATCAATTCAGGGCGCTCGGGCATAAGGATGATGCCGATGCTCTGGCCTTGCATGTCCTCGCCCGCTCGCAAGGCGTCGCAGTGATGGCCTCCGCCCTCAAGGACGAGGCATTCCTCAGGGCGGAAGTCTCCGAACTGGAGACGTGGCTTGACCGACTTCCCGATCAAACATCAACGAAAGGCTAGACAACCGTGTTCATCATCTATCTCCGGTTCTCCGAAAACAAATCAGCCGCCTCGGATTTCATGTCGGCCCACAACGAATGGATCGCTCAGGGTTTCGAGGAAGGCATCTTTCAATGTGTAGGCTCCCTGACGCCGGAAGGTGGCGGTGCGATTCTGGCGACAGGAGAAAGCCGCGAAGAGATCGCGAGGCGTATCAATAACGATCCGTTTGTAGAGCACGATGTCGTCATTGCCGAGGTCGCCGAAGTCGACGTCAAGAAGACGACACCCGCGCTTGACGTCTTAAAAGCCTGAGCGATGCCAGAGCTCTTCACAGGACCCGATGGTGAACCGCGCTGTAGCTGGTCGGCTGCGGCGCCGGAGTTCCTAGACTATCACGACAAGGAATGGGGTTATCCGGTGGCCGACGACACCCGTCTCTTCGAGAAACTCTGCCTTGAGAGTTTCCAATCCGGTTTGAGTTGGCGCACGATTCTGACCAAGCGGGAGAATTTCAGAGCCGCATTCGCCGGGTTCGACTATGCGAAAATTGCCGAGTTCGGAGACGCTGATCTTGCGCGACTGATGGAAGATACCGGCATCGTTCGGAATAAGGCCAAGATCGAAGCGACGATTAACAATGCCGGTCGTATGGCTGAATTGGTCAGGGCGGAAGGATCGCTCGCTGCCTTCGTCTGGCGTTTTGAACCCAAGTGTGAAGAACTGGCCGAGCCGCAAACGGTTTCCACGTCCGCAGCTTCGCAATCGCTTTCCAAAGAGTTGAAAAAACGTGGTTGGAAATTTCTTGGTCCAACAACAATATTCGCTTTCATGCAGGCTATGGGATTGATCAACGATCATGCAAAAGGCTGTGTCGTTAGGGAAAGGGTCGAACGGGTAAGGTCAGAGTTTGTGCGACCGGGCCGCTAAGTCTGACAGCAGAGAAAGCGGACATTGGCGCAGCCGTAGCGAACGCTGGATTTGTCCGCATGGTAGCCACTCCGACCGTGTCCGCCCTGGTCAAAACCGTTACGAAAAACGCATTTTTTTGTCGGTCGAATGTTGCCCATGTGTTCTCAAGAGGGTGTTGAGATTACAATGGACAAATCCCGTCGACGTTCGGCATGCGTGTTTGCGCGACGAGCGACAGAGCCGCAGCAAACGACGTACCGGTATAGACCGAATTATGGCTATTCGTATGGACAGGGTGGTACCCGAGGCCGGACTTGAACCGGCACGCCCGTCAGGGCAACGGATTTTGAATCCGTCGTGTCTACCATTCCACCACTCGGGCACGAGGCTGCGTATATCGCGGGGAATCCGGGGCGTCCAGACAGAACATGCGCGGGCGCGCGGCGACTGACATTATTTCGGCGGACCCTGGGTGTCAGGCGGCAGCGGCGCGGGTTTGGCGGAAAAAATGTGTGTGACCTGTTGACCCTGTGTGCACCGCGTGGTTTGCGAAACCGACCATCTGGCCAAGGGTGAGACGCGATGCTCAGAAAGATGTATGACTGGACAATCCGGCTTGCCGACCATCCGCATGCGCTGTGGTGGCTTGCGGTGGTTGCCTTCCTCGAAAGCTCGGTCTTTCCGATTCCACCGGACCTGTTGATGATCCCGATGATCCTTGCCCAGCCACGGCGCGCCTGGATCATTGCCGGCGTGGCGCTGGTTGCCTCGGTGCTCGGCGGGTTGCTGGGCTATGCCATCGGTGCGTTCGCCTATGAAGAAATCGGGCAGCCGATTCTCGCCTCGATGGGCAAGGCCGACGCGATGGCCGAGTTCAACACACGTTTCAACGATTTCGGCTTCTGGGCGGTTCTGACAGCGGGAGTCACCCCCTTTCCCTACAAGGTCATCACGATCATGTCCGGCTGGACGGGGATGCCGCTCGGCACCTTTGTCGCGACATCGATTCTGGCCCGGGCGTTGCGCTTTTTTGTGGTCGCGGGTTTGCTGCGGGCATTCGGCGCGCCGGTGCGCGGCTTTATCGAAAAGCGGCTGGGGCTGGTGTTCACGGCCTTTGTCCTCTTGCTGATCGGGGGTTTTGCGGCGGTGAAATACCTATGACACGGCGGCTTTGCATCCTCGCCGCGTCCGGCGGCTCTCTTGCGTTGCTCGCGGGGGCCTTTGCCTTCCAGTATATCGGTGGTCTGGCGCCTTGCGACCTGTGCCTTTGGCAGCGTTGGCCCCATGCGGCGGCCATCGTGATCGGCCTTGTCGCGCTCGTCGTGCCCGATCGCATGTTGCTCATGCTCGGGGCGCTGGCCGCGTTGGCCACGGCGGCAATCGGCGGCTATCACACCGGGGTCGAACGCGGATGGTGGGAGGGGCCGACCACCTGCTCTTCGGGGTCGACCGAGGGGATGACGCCACAGCAGTTGCTGGACCAGATCATGACGGCGCCGATGGTGCGATGCAATGACGTGGCGTGGGAATTGTTCGGGCTGTCCATGGCCAGCTGGAACATGATTCTGTCTCTGGTGCTGGCGCTGCTGTGGCTGGCCGCGCTGCGGTATCCGCGCGAAGGGGTGTCGCGTCAAGCCTGACCCGGATGACACCAGAATATCAACGCGGCGGCGATACCGGATATTTCACGTGGTCGCGGCTGGCTGCGGCAGCACCAGTTCCTGTTGGCCCGGAACGATCAGGGATCGATCGACCCACCGCCTCGCAAGCAGGCGACGGGTCGGGACATCGGGGCGCTCGGAGATTTAGCCGTCGCGTTTTTCAGAGACGATGATTTCGAGTTGATCTGCTGGCAGGTAGCCGCGCAGCAGTTCGTCCTCCAGCACGAAGGTCGGCGTGCCGCTGATTTGCAGGCGCTGCGCCAGCGCGCGGGTCTCGGCGATCTCTGCGGTGATGTCGTCATCGTTCATGCGGGCAAGGATCGCGGCGCTGTCCAGACCCAGACCTTCGGCGAGCCGGCCTAGGATCACGTCGTTGACGTCGCCGTCCAGTTCCATCAGCGCGTCATGCACCTGTTCATAGGCCTCATCGCCCGCCACCTTGCGCGTCGCGATGGCAAAGCGGGAGGATGCAACCGATGCGTCGCCGAGAATCGGGAATTCCTTGATGATCAGCCGGATGTTGCCGTCCGCGGCGAGCAGCTTGTCCACTTCGGGCTTGGCGCGACGGCAGTAACCACAGCGATAGTCCATGAATTCGACCAGCGTGATGTCGCCGTCCGGATTTCCTCCGACCCAGGAATAGCCGTCATTGAACAGCGCATCGGCGTTGTCTTCGACGAGGGCAACGTCGGCCTGTGCCTGCTGCTCGGCGTTGCGTTCCTTGAGCAGGTCGACGGCCTCGATGATGACCTCGGGATTATCCATCAGATAGGCACGCACCTCGTCGCGGAATGCGGCACGCTCGGCCTCCGTGAGGTCGGTCAGATCGGCGGCGCTGGCCGATCCGGCGAACAGGGCAACCGCAGTGAGGGCGGGGGCGGCAAAGCGGATCATGTTTGGACATCCTTGTTGAAAGCTGCTTGGGGGCAATGAACATATCTTTTGTCCGCTGCCAAGGTGTCGGATCTTTCGGTAACGACCTTGTGCCCCTGTGTGTGCGCACGAACGCGGCCTGTCAAATGCGGGTTTTCCGCGGCCGGCATTGACCTTGGAGCGGATACGCGCTCAAACCGCCGGGAGCCAGCGCCGGAGAACGACATGCGAAATTCAACCAGATCACAGGTGGATCCCTTTATCGTGATGGATGTCATGGAGGCTGCGCGGCGGGCAGAAGACACCGGGCGGCGGATCATTCACATGGAGGTGGGGCAACCGGGAACCGGTGCGCCCAAAGGGGCGATGCGCGCGCTGAGCCACGCGCTCGACAGCCAGCCGCTTGGTTATACAGTCGCGCTTGGGCTGCCCGCGTTGCGCCAGCGGATCGCGCGGCTCTACGGCGATTGGTACGATGTCGATCTCGATCCGGGCCGTGTGGTGGTGACGTCCGGTTCTTCCGCCGGTTTCCTGCTGGCTTTCACCGCGCTTTTTGACACCGGTGACCGCGTCGGGATCGGAGCGCCGGGTTATCCGAGCTATCGCCAGATCCTGCGGGCGCTGGATTTGGTGCCGGTCGATCTGCCGACTGCGCCCGGCAATCGCCTGCAACCGGTGCCGGCGGATTTTTCCGGTCTCGATCTCGCCGGGTTGATGGTGGCCTCGCCGGCCAATCCGTCCGGCACGATGCTCGATCGCGCCGCGATGGGCGCGCTGATCGACGCGGCGGCGGGGCAGGGCGCATCGTTCATCAGCGACGAAATCTATCACGGGATCGAATACGACTCAAAAGCGGTGAGCGCGCTTGAACTGACCGACGATTGTTACGTCATCAATTCCTTCTCCAAGTATTTCAGCATGACCGGCTGGCGGGTGGGCTGGATGGTGGTGCCGCAGGACCACGTGCGCGTGCTGGAACGGATCGCGCAGAATATGTTCATCTGTGCGCCCCATGCCAGCCAGGTGGCGGCGCTGGCGGCCATGGATTGCGAGAGCGAGCTGACCGCGAATCTGGATGTCTACAGGGTCAACCGCGCGCTGATGCTCGACGGGTTGCCCAAGGCGGGCTTTACTAACATCGCGCCGCCGGACGGGGCGTTCTATGTCTATGCCGATGTGTCCGACCTCACCGATGACAGCCGCGCCTTTGCCGCCGAGATTCTCGACAAGGCCGGGGTAGCGGTGACGCCGGGGCTCGATTTCGATCCGGTGCGCGGGCACCGGACGCTGCGGTTTTCCTACGCGCGCTCGACCGAGGATATCGAAGAGGGGCTGAAGCGCCTTGCGCGGTTCATGGCGGAACGGGGATAGTCGCGTGTGCGACGCGGGCCATGCGTGTGTTTCCGCTGACCTGACGACAGGGCCTCGTATTATTTCGCGTTGTGTTTTGACGCTCTCGCTGCTCATCCCTATATAGAGGCCAGCGCGCCAGCAGAGGCTATCCCGTGATCCGTTTCGTCCTATCCTTCTTTGGAGCGATTTTTACGCTCGTCACTCTTGGTATCGCCGTGCTGGCGCTCAGCATCGGCGCCATTTTCTGGATCTACGGCCGGGATCTGCCCAGCCACGAATCGCTGGCCAATTACAAACCGCCCACGATCAGCCGGATCTATTCCGGTGAAGGTCACATGATCGACGAATTCGCCAAGGAACGCCGGCTGTTTGCGCCGGCGGACGAGATTCCGGACCTTGTGAAAGAGGCGTTTGTCTCAGCCGAAGACAAGAATTTCTACACGCACAAGGGCTATGATACCCGCGGCATCGCGGTGGCGGCGTTCGAGGCGGTGAAATCGCGTGGCCAGAACGTGCGCGGTGCCTCGACGATCACGCAGCAGGTGATGAAGAACTTCCTGCTGTCTGCGGATCGCAAGATCGAGCGCAAGATCAAGGAGATCATCCTTGCCGCCCGGCTCGAAGAGACGCTGGACAAGGAACAGATCCTCGAACTCTACCTGAACGAGATTTTCCTCGGGCAGAACTCCTATGGTGTTGCGGCGGCGAGCCAGACCTATTTCAACAAGACGCTGGCCGAGCTTGCACCGCACGAGGCGGCGATGCTGGCCGCGATGCCGCAAGCACCCAGCAAATACCATCCGGTTCTCGCCAAGGAACGGGTCACCCAGCGGCGCAATTATGTGCTGCGCGAAATGTACGAGAACGGCTATATCGACCACGCGACCTTTGAATACGAGGTGAAACAGCCGCTGCGTTCGGTTCAGAACGGTGATTTCGAGAGCTTCCGCACGGCCCTGCCGCCGCGCGATTATTTCACCGAGGAGATTCGACGCCAGTTGAAGGATGAATTCGGCGACGGCGAGTTCTTTACCGGCGGCTTTAGCGTGCGCGCCACTATCGACGAGGAAATGCAGACGGTCGCTGCTGAGTCGCTGCGACGTGAGTTGGAGCGTTATGACCGTGGGCTTGGCATCTGGCACGGTACAGAAGACACGATCCCTGCCGAGAAGTTGACCGATGAGGCAAGCTGGCGCGAGGCGCTGCTCTCTGCCGACGTGCCGCGCGATGTCGTCCTGAACGGCGAATGGCACCCGGCAGTGGTTCTGGAGATGGGCGCGCAGGACGCCCGGATCGGCATTGAAGGTGTCGAAGAGGACGCCGACGGGCACTGGATCACCGCAAAAGATGTGCAATGGGCACGCAAGCGCAATCGTGATGGAACGCTGGGCCGCAAGGCGCAGGTGGCCGGCGACCTGCTGGATGTGGGCGACGTTGTGCTGGTGCGCGCGATGACGAATGACGATGACGGTTCGTTCATCCGCTGGACGCTGCGCCAGGTCAGCGATGTGCAGGGCGGCTTCATGGCGATGGACGTCAATACCGGCCGTGTCCTGGCGATGCAGGGCGGGTTCAGCTATCAGGATTCTGTGTTCAACCGTGCCACCCAGGCACAGCGCCAGCCGGGGTCGAGTTTCAAGCCATTCGTCTATGCTGCCGCGCTCGACAGCGGCTATAGCCCGGCGACCATCGTGGTCGATGCGCCGATCGAGGTGAACACGCCGCAGGGGCTCTGGCGACCGCGCAACTCGTCCAACAAGTTCTACGGGCCGACGCCGCTGCGTACGGGGATCGAACAGTCAAGGAACCTGATGACCATCCGCCTCGCACAAGAGGTGGGCATGTACACGGTGGCCAATTATGCCGAGAAATTCGGCGTGTATGATGATATGGGACCGTATCTGGCCAATGCGCTCGGCTCGGAGGAGACGACGCTTTACAAGATGGTTGCGGCCTATGCCATGTTTGCCAATGGCGGTGAACGGGTGGAGCCGACGCTGGTTGACCGGATCCAGGACCGCTATGGCAAGACCATCTACCGGCATGACAAGCGCGATTGCGTCGATTGCGACTCGGCGGCGCTGCAACCTGGTGCGACCCCCCGGATCGTCAGCGATCGCGAACGGGTGATGGACGCGGTGACGGCGTATCAGCTGACCTCGATGATGAAGGGGGTCGTCGATCGCGGCACCGCGAGCGGCGTCGTGAAGCTGCCGGTGCCGACGGCGGGCAAGACCGGCACCACCAACGAGGCGCGCGACGTCTGGTTCATCGGCTTTACCAGCAATATCGTTGCCGGGTGCTATATCGGCTATGACCGTCCGCGCCCCCTCGGGCGGAGCGCCTACGGATCGTCGCTCTGCGGTCCGGTGTTCCAGTCCTTCATGCTCGAGGCGACCGAGAAATATGGCGGCGGCCCGTTCGAAGTGCCGCCGGGTGGCTATTTCATCAAGATCGACCGCTTTACCGGAGGGCGTCTGCCGGACAGCGCCAGCGGCCCGAATGTCGTTGCCGAGTATTTCCGCGATGGCACCGATCCCGATTTCGGCCGTACCTATGACGGCGGTTTCGCTATGGGATCGAACCTGCCTCTGGTGGAAGAGGTGCAGAGCGGCGGGCGGCAGGTCAAGACATCTACCGGTGGCACCGCGGTTGTCGGACCCAAGGCGAATTTCGGCACCGTGAGTTCGGGCGGATTGTATTGACGCCCTATGGGCGCAAGCGGTGCTTGCCGCGCTGGCGGGGCTGGTTTATCACCGGGTCTCACAGACTGAACCGCTAGGATTGCCATGCGCGCCGAAACCCAGAACACCGTTGCCGAGATCGAGAAATCGCTGGAGCTGCTGGCGCAGCGGCTCGATTGGGAAACCGCGCCGCACCGGCTCGAGGAATTCAATGCACGTGTCGAGGATCCCAACCTTTGGGATGATCCGGATGCCGCGCAAAAGCTGATGCGCGACCGGCAGACGCTGGTTGACGCGATGGAGACCTACGAGTCGATCAAACGCGACCTCTCGGACAATGTCGAAATGATCGAACTGGGCGAGATGGAAGAGGATGAAGAGGTGGTCGCCGATGCCGAGACCGCACTCAAATCCCTTGCCGTCAAGGCCGCGCAGAAAGAGCTTGAGGCGCTGCTGGATGGTGAGGCGGATGGCAATGACACCTTTCTGGAGATCAACGCCGGTGCGGGCGGCACCGAGAGCTGTGACTGGGCGTCGATGCTGGCGCGGATGTATGTTCGCTGGGCCGAGAAAAAGGGCTACAAGGTCGAGCTGCAATCAGAAAGCGCGGGCGACGAGGCGGGAATCAAGTCGGCAACCTACAAGATCAGCGGTCAGAACGCCTATGGCTGGCTGAAATCCGAGAGCGGTGTGCACCGGCTGGTGCGGATCAGCCCCTTTGACAGCGCCGCCAAGCGTCACACCTCGTTCTCTTCGGTCTGGGTATATCCGGTCGTGGATGACAATATCGAAATCGAGGTCAACCCGGCGGATATCCGCGTTGACACCTACCGGTCCTCCGGGGCGGGCGGGCAGCACGTCAACACCACGGACTCGGCGGTGCGGATCACCCATCACCCCACGGGGATCGTGGTGACAAGCTCGGAGAAATCCCAGCACCAGAACCGCGACATCGCGATGAAGGCGCTCAAGTCGCGGCTGTATCAGCTGGAACTCGACAAGCGCAACGCCGCCATCAACGAAGCGCATGAAAACAAGGGCGACGCCGGCTGGGGCAACCAGATCCGATCCTACGTCCTGCAACCCTACCAGATGGTCAAGGATCTGCGCACGAACTACGAAACCTCGGACACTAAGGGAGTGCTCGACGGCGATCTGGATGGATTCATGGGCGCGACGCTGGCGCTGGATGTGACCGGCAAGAGCCGGGCCGAGGCACGGGCCGAGGGCTGACGGGCTTGCGGTGACGCAACGTCCGCCCCGAGACGCCGCAATTCCGTCATGCTTTTTCGCTAGCGATCACGTGCCCGAGCACAGGAGCGCGTCATGGCCACCGAGATCATCGACGGCGATCTGACGTCGACCTATTTCCTGGACCTGTCCGATGAGGTCATCGTCACGCCCTTCGGCAGTGTGTTCACCGATGATTTCCTCGGTCTGACCAACCGCACAGAGGCGGATATCGGCGTCACCCTTCAACTCATGGGGCGGATTCAGGCGGACGGGATTGCTGTTGCACTGGTTTCGGATCAGGGAACCGGGGTCGGGCAGGGTTTGCGCTCGGACATCAGTGTTGGTCAAACCGGATATCTTTCCGGGCAATTTGGGCTGCTGGTCTTTCAAGGATTCGGCGCGGATATTCGTGTCGCCGGAGATATACGCGGCACTTATGGCGGAATTGAAACGGCATCGCCCGACACGGTGCTGAGAGTATCCGGCACCGTGCATGGCACAGGTGTCGGGATCAGGATCGCCAGTCAGGGTGACGAGTCGGACGGGTATGCCGCGATTTTCAACCGTGGTTGGATTTCTTCGGGCGACGGCGCGGCCATCGAACTTCTTGATGCCGGTGGCGCGATCCGCAATGTCTCGGTGATTTCCGGCGCTTTCGGCGTGTCTTCTAACGGTCATCAGGAACTCGTCATTCGAAACGAGGGAACGATCCTTGCGTCCGTGTCGCACGCGATCGAACTGACGGATGGCGATGAACTGGCGACCATCACCAATTCTGGCAGTATCAGCACGGTCGGGGATGCGATCCATTTGCAGGATGCCGATTTGCGATTGGTAAATTCGGGTACGCTCGCGGGAAATCTGGGTATTTGGCTCGACAGCGCGGGTGACCTGATCCTGCGCAATTCCGGGGTGATCAGCGGCGATATCGATGCGTTGGTCGATCATCGCTGGTCTGGCAACACGGATATCGTGAATACCGGCGTGATCTCGGGCAACATCAATGGCGGCGAGAGCCAGGCCGATTATCGACTGATCAATCACGGCACGATTGTCGGCGATATCGGTCTTGGCGCGGGCGATGATTTTTACAAGCTGACTGCGACCGGGATCACGACCGGTGCGGTCGACGGCGGGACGGGAAACGACACTCTGATCGGCAATGATGGGGCCGACAGGCTGTCCGGTGATGACGGCGATGACCGGCTGCGCGGTCGTGGCGGCGATGACACGCTGGACGGTGGCGCGGGATCGGATCGGCTGCATGGGGGCGCGGGCAACGATACGCTTGACGGCGGTCGCGATTTCGGGCCCGAAGGTTCGGACGAGACCCAGACCGACATTCTGACCGGAGGCAGCGGCGCCGACATATTCGTGTTCGGTGACCGGAGCGGTCAGGACCGGGTTGTCGATTTCGAGCAGGGCAGTGACCTTTTGCGCCTGGAGGGCCATGTCGGCGGGTTCGAGACCTTGGACATCCGTGACCAAAACGGCAACCTGCGTGTGGAGCATGACAACGGATCGATCACCCTGGTCGGTCTGGCCGGGTTAGACCTGTCGGATTCCGATTTCGATTTCGTCTGACCGGATACGGCCGACGGGCCGAGAGCCACATTCAACCGGACATTGGGCGCGCTGAAGCCGCGCGAAAGTTCCGCCGCATTCAAGCGGCCGGGAAGCTTTGCCTCGGTATCTGTATTTTTGGCGCAATTTATGTTAAGAAATTCCCATTATCCAGCACATATATTTTAGAGGAGAAGAATAATGCCAACGCGGTTTCTGAATGTGACATTTGATGGTGTAAACGACGTTCCGCGTTTGCCTGGCGCAAGTGCAGTTTCCTGGAACACCGGCGGGTCCCGGCCGACGATTGACAGATATTCGGTTTTCGTAGAAGCGCCCGACGATCTGGATGCGACCCTGAACCTGACCGGATCGGATTGGCGTATCCGGATGTTGCAGGTTGCCGGTGACGATCACATCACGCGGATCGTGGATGCCGATAACGCTGCCGGTCGGGAAATCGAATATCTGAACCTTGGCTACAATTCCGATGTCGAGCTGACATCGACCAGGGTGCGTTACATGAACGGGTGGGAGGGTGATCTGCATGACATCACGCTGGGCGCCCAGAACGACTGGATGCACTGGATCAGCCTTGGCGCCGATGTGAACAGGCTCGACACCGCGGTCGGGAATATCGGCGGGATCGACATCTACCGGGGGCGCGGCGACTTCACCGTGCGCGGTGGAGTGCAGAGCATCGGTTTCGGAACGCTCGATGACAGTCTTGTGGTGGATGCCGGGCGCGTGTCCTCGGTCAATATGCGGGAAGGGAACGACACGGTCGTTGTGCGAAATGGCGGCCTCATAGAGATGTTGAAGGATTTCGGTGGAGCGAGTGATGTCAGGGTGCTCGCAGGCAGCAGTCTGGACAGTTTCCGGGGCGGCGAGGGCGACGTCTCGATCGCGCTTTTCGGAACGGCGCGCGCGGAATCGATCCGTGTCTTTGACAGCGATCTGACCTTTTCGTCCAGAAAGGGCGGCGTGCAGACCATCTTCGGGTGGGAAGTCAGTTCGGACGTGACCATCGGCAGCGGGGGA
Organism: Sedimentitalea sp. XS_ASV28; assembly: GCF_041224545.1. NCBI lineage: Bacteria > Pseudomonadati > Pseudomonadota > Alphaproteobacteria > Rhodobacterales > Paracoccaceae > Sedimentitalea > Sedimentitalea sp. XS_ASV28. The sequence continues at coordinate 23,002 of NZ_JBGFGP010000090.1, forward strand.
GTCGCGAGCATCAAGTTCACATCCGACACCACCCAGTCGCATCAGATCACGGGCTCCGCGAATGGCTATATCGGGTCAATCGAAATAACCGACCGACGGGATGACGCAAGCGACGACCAGAGTACGGTGGTGGATCTGACCTATCTTGCCGGATCGGTTCGCCTCGGGAACGGGGCCGACAGGGTGACCACCGGGAACGGCGAAACCGGCTGGGTCGAAAACATCTCGACCTCTGGCGGCAATGATGTGGTGACTCTCGGCTCGGGGGGGGCCGGTCTTGTCGGCACCGGTCGCGGCAACGACCGGATCAACGTGCGGGACCTGTTCTATACCACCGAAGACGAGGGGGTTGTCATTCGCGGCGGTGCCGGTGCCGATACCCTGAGCTTTCACGCATTTTCACAGGGGGTGACCTTTAGCCTGGCCTTGAATGGCGCCTATCAGGAAGTTGCCAGCGACGCCGGATATTTCAGTGCCGTCGGCGTCGAGAACCTCATCGGCAGCCAGCGCGCGGATACGTTGACAGGTGATGCCGGCAGAAATGTCATCTCGGGCAAGGGGGGTGCAGACCGGATACTGGGCGGCAGCGGCAATGACACGATCAGGGGCGATGCGGGCAACGACAAGCTGTTTGGACAGATCGGCCGCGACACCGTGATCGGTGGTGCCGGCCGCGATACCATTGATGGCGGTTTCGGCAATGATACCCTGCGCGGCAATGGTGGAGCGGATATCTTCGTATTTGGCAGGAGGAGCGGTACGGATACCGTTGTTGATTTTGCCGACGGGACTGACACGCTGCGCCTGGTCGGTCATACCGGTGGGTTCGGGGATCTCACGTTCTCCAATTCCGGCGGAAATCGCGAGATCGAACATGACAATGGAACCATTGTGCTGGCAGGGCAGGCCGGTCTGGTTCTGACGCCGGCAGACTTTGATTTCGTCATGGCCTGAGATCGGGTTGTGCCCCTGCAATCAGGGGGTTGCATGGTCCGGGGCAGCGGCTAGTTTGGCAGCACGACTGTCCGAGGAACTGCCCCATGTCCCTGACCCAGCAAACGGCAACCAGCCTGCTCGCCAAACTGTCCGACGGGTCTTTGTCCGCGAGCGAGCTGATGCAGGCGACATTGGCGCGGATCGATGCGGTGAACGGTGCGGTCAATGCGATTGTGTCGTTGCGGGACCCGGACGAACTCATGGCCGAGGCGCGCGACCTCGACAATGGTGCCAGACGCGGCCCGTTGCACGGCCTGCCGATCGCGGTCAAGGATCTCGTCAATGTTGCCGGGGTGCGATCGACATTCGGCTCGCCGATCTTTGCCGATAATGTGCCCGAAAAAGATGACATGATTGCCGCCCGGATGCGCGCGGCGGGTGCCATCCTGATCGGCAAGACCAATACGCCGGAATTCGGGCTTGGCAGCAATACGTTCAATCCGGTGCATGGTGCGACGCGGAACCCCTATGACACGTCTCGCAGTTGCGGAGGCTCGTCGGGCGGGGCGGCGGTGAGCCTGGCAACAGGGATGACGGCGCTGGCGGACGGGTCGGACATGATGGGAAGCCTGCGCAACCCGGCAGCCTGGAACAATGTCTACGGGTTCAGACCCGGCTGGGGACGGGTGCCGTCCGAGCCGGAGGGTGATATTTTTCTGCACCAGTTGTCGACATTGGGTCCGATGGCACGCTCGCCCGAGGATATCGCCATCCTGCTCGACGTGATTTCCGGACCTGACCCGAGGCAACCGCACGGGTTGCCGGTGGACCCGGTCGCGCCGCTGTCTGCCGCGGACCCCAAGGGTCTGCGGATCGGCTGGCTGGGCGACTGGGGCGGGGCATATCCGATGGAAGAGGGCATTCTCGACCTGTCATGCGACGCGCTCAAGGTGCTGGAAACGCTCGGTTGTGTGGTTGAGCCGCTCGCCGCCCCGTTTTCGGCAGAGGCCATCTGGCAAAGCTGGATCGATCTGCGGGCCTGGCAGGTTTCGACAGGATTATCGGGTTTTCTGGCGGAAGGGGCCGAGTTGAAAGACACCGCGATCTGGGAAACCGAACGCGGGCTTGGGTTGTCGGCCCTCGATGTTCACAAGGCCAGCGTGATCCGGTCGCAGTGGTTCATGACGGCGGCGGCATTGTTTGAGACCTATGATGCCTTGGTCCTGCCCACGGCGCAGGTCTGGCCCTTTGACGCGGATATCCCGTATCCGACCAGCATCGCGGGCACGGCGATGGACACCTATCATCAATGGATGCAGGTCGTCGTTCCGGTCAGCCTGATCGGTTTGCCGGCGCTGGCGGTTCCGGCCGGGTTCGGTTCTCGGGGGCTTCCGATGGGGGTCCAGATTTTCGGGCCGCGCGGGAGCGACGCGAAGCTGCTGGCGCTTGGCGCGGCCTATCACGCGGCGACCGATTGGCCGGCACATCGCCCGCCACTGTAGTCGAGGCGATCGGGGAGGAGAGGGAATGGAGCAAACACTCGAACATGGTGTGCCGCCGTTGCAGCCTGTGTCTGGCGGGATCCTGCGCACCGCACTTCGACGCGGCTGGCGGGATTTTCGCCGCGCACCGGTCTATGGGCTGGTCTTTGCCGCGTTCTACGTTCTTGCAGGTTGGCTGATGACACTGATCACCGCCCGCACCGGCACGACCTTCTGGCTGGTGCTGGCGGCCATCGGCTTCCCGCTGATCGGTCCCTTTGCCGCCGTCGGTCTTTACGAGGTCTCCCGCCGGCTGGAAAAGGGTATCCCGTTGGACTGGGGCGGCATACTCGGCGTGGTCATTCATCAGAGCCGACGGCAACTCCCGTCGATCTGCGCCATCATCATCGTGGTGTTCCTGTGGTGGTTCTTTATCGGCCACATGATATTCGCGCTGTTCCTGGGCCTGTCGACGATGACCAATATCTCGACCTCCTTCGATGTGTTCCTGACGATGAACGGGCTGATGATGCTGGCGGTCGGCACGGTTGTCGGCGCGTTGTTTGCGCTGCTGCTCTACATGATAACCGTTTTGTCGCTTCCGTTGTTGCTCGATCGCGAGGTGGATTTCGTGACCGCGATGATCACCAGCTTCAAATATGTCACGGCGCACCCGCTGCCGATGCTGCTCTGGGCGGCGTTCATCGCGGTGGCGAGTTTTGCCGCCCTGTTGCCTTGGTTCCTGGGCCTGTTTCTGGTGCTGCCGCTGCTCGGTCATGCTACCTGGCACCTGTATGACCAGCTCAAGGACGTCGCTGGCGGCTAGGCGGGCTCGCGGCCTTCGCTGACCAGGCGGGCGCGCAGCGCCGGCGCTGCCGGGTGATCCTGTTCCAACGCGAACACATAGGCGTGGGTCAGGTAAAAGCCCGCCGCATCCGGGGTTTTTGCTGTCTCTGCCGCCTCGCGATACAGATCGACCAGGGCGCGGTGGTCGCGGGCGGCATGGGCCGCCAGCAACCGTTCGTCCAGATCCGTCATTCGGCGGCGCGGGACTGGGCGCGGTGGGTTTCGAGCTTGCCGGCGACCCAATCGTGAAACAGATGCGTCGGCCCATCCATCGCCGGTGAAAATCTGCCGCCGTCGAAACCGGGGGCCAGGCGACCACGCTGCATGCCTTCAACGACAAAGATGTCCTCTTCGAATACGGTCTTCCACTGCTGCGCGTTGCGCGCGCGCAGCCCTTCGTCGGTGGACGGCCGGGCGTAGAAGATATGCACATGTTCGGTGGTGTGACCGACGGCATCCGGCACCAGGATGATTGCAAAGGCGTGATCGCGGTGCACGCCAAGCAGGACATTCGGATAGGCCGCGACATATTCCGCAGCGGTATTCCATTTGTTGCTCAGCGCCTCGAAATCGGGAAAGACATCGCCGTTCTCGTCGCGGATCTGACGATAGACCAGGGTGCCTTGTCCGGAATATTCTCCGGGCTGTTCAATGTGATAATGATCTTCCAGCCGCGAATAGCTGTTCAGGCCGGGATGAACCCAGGGCAGGTGATAGCTCTCGCAATAATTTTCGACCGCGAGCTTCCAGTTGCAATCCACCTCAAGCTGGAACCGGCTTTCGGCACCGCCATGAAACAGGGGATGGTCGAATTCGGACCAGCGTTGGAGCAGGTCCGACATCGCGACCTCGAATGCCGGTGCATCACCGGAGAGGTTTATCCAGACCACACCGAACCACAGGTGGCTGCGCACCTCGATCAGGCCCAGTGTGGCCCGGTCGATCCCGTCATGGGTGTTCTGCCCCGGCCCGCCCACATGAGGGGTGCTGACAAGCCGCCCGTCCGTGGCGTAACACCAGCTGTGATAGGGGCAGCGGATCGCGCCCTCGATCTTGCGAGGTTCCTCGACGAGGATCATGCCACGATGGCGGCAGGTGTTCTGGAACACCCGGACCTGACCCTGCTTGTCGCGGATCAGGAGCAGCGGTACTCCCAGAAAGCTCATCGGGACCGCATCGCCCGGTTCGGGCACATCCGCCTCGGCGGCAAGACCGGCCCATTGCGAAAACAGCAGGGCCTGTTTCTCTTCCTCGAACACGCCCGCATCGGTGTAATGGGCGTTTGGCAACCCCTGTGCGTGGGTGATCGGGCGGCGAACGGCGGACAGATCCGAAAGGGGATTTGGCATGTGGCTCTCCTTGGCTTGCCCCGAATTTGTATCCGGCAAAGCCATGCCTCATCCGCTCTCTTTGCGACGAAAGTTCTCTCACCGCGACACCGAACCGGTTGGGCGGCCCTGTAAGGTCAGCGAAACGGGTCTGCGGGTTGCAGAAGCCGGCGGTGGAACGGGAGCAGTTCCTCTTCGGTCTTGAACCCGGTATGACGGGCCGCATCGAGAACGCCGCCCCAACCGCCGCCAAGATGTTCATAGACCATGCGCGTAACCCGGGTTCCGGTGGTGCTCTCGCGCACCGTGCGGGTCACGTAGCCAACCCAGTAATTGTTCTCGAACGAAGCGACCCGTGCCAGGTAATTGAAGGAACTGGTCATCGCCTTGCGCCGTGAGATCATCAATGCGACGCCATCTTCCTGCCGGATCGCATAGCCACGGAATTCCCGTGCCCGGGCGTCGATGGGCAGGCCCTGCTGGCGCATCGCCTCGCGGGCTTCGTAGCCACGCACGTAGACGTGATTGGTGTATCGGAAGACATGCACCAGCCCGACGATGAACTGGCTTTCGTTGATGAAACTGCGTCGCGAAAACCGGTAGAACCCGCTGGGAAACACGTCTTCGTTCACGTCGCTGACTCCGGGACCGGTGAATTGCGACAGTATCGGCCCGTTGAGAATGGAACCGCCGGTGTTCAGGGTATCGACCGGATCGAGCAGGATGCGGGCATCGACATCGAAAAAGTCGCATATCCGGTCAAGGACATCGGGCCGTGGAAAACTCTCTCCAGACAAGTATCGGTTGAACTGTGTCCGGTTGATGCCAAGCTGCCGCGCGAGTTCTGAGATCGAGGGATAGTTTTTCGACAGGATGCGCAGATTTGCGCCAAACATGTTGCGCAATTCAGCCGGAGATCGTGTCGATTTGGACATGGAGCCTCCTTTGTTGAAGTGCGACTGCACCTGGGCTGCACCCAAGCAGTATGAATGAAAACACCCTACTTGAGATCCGATTTCGTGCTTTGACGCCAATTAGAGTCAGGTGTGACGCCAACATGTATCGGTAAGCTATAGTTTCAGACACAAAATGCAATAGCACGACGCAAGGTTTTCCATGTCTGATTGTACAGAATTGGCTCAAACTTAGTATAGAGAGATTTAGTGGGATGGATCATGTTTGGCGTAGTTCTCTGGAGTGACGAGGAAGATCACAAAGCGGTAATATGGTGCGAAGATCATGGGGATCTTGCATTTTATCGATCGACCAATGATGCACAAATGGTGTCGATGGATGCCGGAGATTGGGTCGAATTCGACCTGACCATGGACCGCAACATGCGATTTGCGCACAATCCCAGGTTGATTGCCGAGGGCGTCTTTCCGGAGCTGCCCGAGTCGCTGGAAACGGCCGGACAGGTCCGGGTTTCCCCTGCCACTCCCATGCACAAGCAGCGTGGTTCCGCCAAGATAATACCCTTCACGGCTCGGCGTCGGACCGGACGTGATCGACGCGGCACGGTTACCTTCGGACGGGCCTGATTTGGTGCTGATGTTCTGAGCGTCGCGGCAGACGCTCAGGGCGAGGGACCTCTCGCCCTCAGAGAATTCTTGTCATCAATCGCCACGCATCAACGCGGCAATCCCGGTCCGTGCGATCTCGGACAGGCCCAGTGGTCGCATCAGATCGGCAAAGGCGTCGATCTTTTCCGGGGCGCCGGTAATCTCGAAGACAAAGCTGTTCAGCGTGCTGTCGACCACATTGGCGCGGAAGATATCGGCAAGGCGCAGCGCCTCGACGCGTTTTTCCCCGTCGCCAACGACCTTGAGCATCGCCAGTTCCCGCTCGACCGACGCCCCTTCGACCGTGAGATCGTGGACTTCATGCACCGAAACGATGCGGCCCAGCTGTGCCTTGATTTGTTCGATGACCTGCGGCGTACCGGTGGTGACGATGGTGATCCGGCTCAGGTGGCCGGTGTGGTCGACCTCGGCAACGGTCAGGCTTTCGATGTTATACCCGCGTCCGGAAAACAGACCAATCACCCGCGCCAGAACGCCGGGTTCGTTTTCGACCAGAACCGCGATCGTGTGTCGTTCCTGAACGTCCGAAAAGCTTGGGCGCAGGTTATAGGCCGAATGCTTGGTCGCGCCTTTTTTGATGTGTAGGGCAGACATGATGTCCATACTCCTGAGATGTTCCGAATGTCGGGCGCCGCAGCGCCCGTTCACCGATTTCGGGATCGCGTCCTAGACCAGAACCGCGCCGCCAGCCTGGATCACGCCCTGGGTTTCCGCTTCGCCCAGCAACATTTCGTTATGCGCCTTGCCCGAGGGGATCATCGGGAAGCAGTTTTCGTGCTTTTCGACGAGGCAATCAAAGATCACCGGGCCGTCATGGTTGATCATTTCCATGATCGCGTCATCGAGATCCGCCGGATCCTTGCAGATGATGCCCTTGGCGCCAAAGGCTTCGGCGAGTTTCACGAAATCGGGCAGCGCCTCGGACCAGCTGTGCGAATAGCGTTCGCCATGCAGGAGTTCCTGCCACTGGCGCACCATGCCAAGGCGTTCGTTGTTCAGGATGAACTGCTTGACCGGCAGGCGATACTGCACCGCAGTCCCCATTTCCTGCATGTTCATCAACCAGCTGGCCTCGCCGGCGACGTTGATCACGAGGCTTTCGGGATGCGCCATCTGCACACCGATCGATGCCGGGAAACCATAGCCCATCGTGCCCAGCCCGCCGGATGTCATCCAGCGGTTCGGATCCTCGAAGGTCAGGTACTGCGCCGCCCACATCTGATGCTGGCCGACCTCGGTCGTGATATAGCGATCGCGCCCCTTGGTCAGCGCTTCGAGCCGCGCCAGCGCCTGCTGAGGCTTGATGGTCTTGTCGCCAGCGGTGAAGGCAAGGCAATCGACCTTTCGCCAGTCGTTGATCTTCATGTGCCACTTGGCCACCGCTTCCGCGTTGGTCTTGCGCCCGCGCGACTTCCAGACTTTCAACATGTCCTCAAGCACATGCGCCACGTCGCCGACGATGGGAATATCGGTCTTGATGACCTTGTTGATCGAACTCGGATCGATATCGACATGTGCCTTGATCGACTTGGGGCTGAAGGCGTCGATCCGTCCGGTGATCCGGTCGTCGAACCGGGCCCCGATATTGATTAGCAGGTCACAATCATGCATCGCGAGGTTCGCTTCGTAGAGCCCGTGCATCCCGAGCATCCCGAGCCAGTTCTTGCCGGACGCCGGATAGGCGCCAAGCCCCATCAATGTCGAGGTGATGGGAAAGCCGGTCGCGTCCACGAGTTCGCGCAGAAGCTGGCTCGCTGCGGGGCCGGAATTGATCACGCCGCCGCCGGTATAGAAAACCGGGCGCTTGGCCTTTTCCATCGCTGCGACCAGTTCGGTGATCTCTTCGAGATCGCCCTTGACGCGGGGTTGATAGTGGGACGCGGTGGGCGACGGCTTGGTATAGGTACCAGTGGCAAACTGCACATCCTTGGGAATGTCCACCAGCACGGGACCGGGCCGTCCGGACGTGGCCACGTGAAACGCCTCGTGGATGACACCCGAGAGCGTGTTGGTATCCTTGACCAGCCAGTTATGCTTGGTGCAGGGGCGGGTAATGCCCACGGTATCCGCCTCTTGAAAGGCGTCCGAGCCGATCATGAAGGTCGGCACCTGACCGGTAAAGACCACGATCGGGATGCTGTCCATCAGGGCATCGGTCAGCCCGGTCACCGCGTTGGTGGCACCGGGGCCGGATGTCACGAGCACCACGCCGGGCTTGCCGGTGGCGCGCGCATACCCTTCGGCGGCGTGAACCGCACCCTGTTCGTGTCGCACCAGGACATGCCGCACATCGTTCTGCTGGAAAATCTCGTCATAAATGGGCAGGACTGCGCCACCGGGATATCCGAATACCGTGTCGACGCCCTGATCCTTCAGCGCCTGCACCAACATCTTTGCTCCGGTCATTTCACGTGTCATCTGTTTTGCTCCATCCGAGACAACGTCCTGCGCATAAAAAAGCCCCCGTTCTTGGCGGGGGCGCATGGGTCGTAATATGGTTAACCGTTACCGGCCCATGCGCGTGGTTCCAACGATTACGACTAGGCGAGACATATTCACCACTCCTGTTCATGCCCGGGCGACATTATGGGCGCGAAACAGGGGCGTCAACCGTCAATCGTCGCGAATTCACGGTCCGGCTCTCGCCCCGTCTGCGACGTTTTGTTGCGTTTGCGGGTTTTCGGGCGAAATAATGCTGTGATTTTGCATGTTGCACCGGTCATTTTCGGAAACTGGTGCGCGCTTCAGGCAACTGCGCGCTGGATATGGCCTCGCGCATGAACGATCATTGCCGTTCGCACCACACACAGCAAAAGGGCAGGGGACGGATCAGAGCCGTGTCGGGCGGCCGTCGGGCAGGCTGATATTGGCAACCTGCTCGGCGATGGGATCGGTCGACAGGGGATGGGTTTCGGCGGTGAAATGGTCGGGGTTCGACACGGACACCCATTCGCCGCCGACATAGACTTCCAGCCCAGAAAACTTGGCCTTGTACCCCATCTTGCGGCTGCCTGGCACCCAGTAGCCGAGATAGACATAGGGCAGATCGGCGTTTCTGGCGATCTCGATATGATCCATGATCATGTAGGTGCCCAGGCTGTGCTGCAGCCGGTCGGGCGCGTAAAAGGAGTAGACCATGCTCAGCCCGTCTTCGAGCACGTCGGTCAGGCTTACCCCCACGAGTTCGTCTCCGTCTGGATCGCTGTATTCGATGACCCGGCTGCGAATGGGGGTTTCCTCGATCATCGCCGAGAACTCGAAAACATCCATGTCCGCCATGCCGCCATCCGCGTGCCGCGCGTCAAGATACCGGCGAAACAGGTCATACTGGTCCTCTGTGGCCCAGGGCGAGGTGGCGTGCCGCTCGATCTCCGCATTGCGCCGTGCGGCGCGCTTCTGGCTCTTGGTCGGCTTGTAACGATCCACAGCTATACGCGCCGACAGGCAAGCCGAGCAGTCCGCGCAGGACGGACGGTAGAGCACGTTCTGCGAGCGGCGAAAACCCTGTTGACTCAGGCCGTTGTTCAGCCGATCGGCATTGTCGCCCTGAAGCGAGGTGAACAGCTTGCGCTCCATCCTGCCCTCCAGATAAGGGCAGGGTTGCGGCGCCGTCACATAGAATTGTGGCGCAATGGGTAGAGTATGTCGCATGAACCGTCCGCTGTTGCTTTCATGAAAATGATAACAACCGATCTGCACGTCGCCAAGTGTCGATTCAGGCGCGCAATTCAGACCTTCGGTTGAGTGCGACGGTACCCAGGAACGCATCTGTCAGACCCTGACCCCGTGCGCCGGTCAGCATCATCACGATGGAGATGACCTGCAAGAGCGGGAGGGCGATGCTGACGGTGTATCCCGCCGTATGTGCGAGCGCCATGGGCAGGTCGAGCCGGTTGCCGTCTGCTGTTCGTATCTCGATACCGACAAAACGCATGCCCCAGGTCGCGGAGTCGTTTGCAAGGGTCACGACGCGATAGCAGAAGCTGAGAATGAGCCACAGGAAACCGAAAAAGAATGCGCCGACAAAGGCCGTCAGCAACACCCCCACCAGGCACAGCAGCAGGATGACGAGCATGTCGATGATCCAGGCCAGCAGGCGCTTGACAGGAACAGACGCGTAGAATTCCGGCTGGCGATCCGGATCCGGAAGATTGTACATCAAGAAAACCCCGAGTTCAGACGGAAAAGTGGCCTGCCCCGACGGATGCAGGGACAGGTCATATGGTATCAGGCGGCTTCGCCTTCGTCACGGTTGCGATCGGCCTGCTTGGCGCGCTCTTCCATGAACTGGTCGAATTCGGCCTTGTCCTTGGCTTCGCGCAGGCGTTCGAGGAAGGACTCGAAGTTGTTCTGTTCTTCTTCCAGACGGCGCAGCGTCTCGGCCTTGTAAGCGTCAAATGCGCGGTTTCCGGTCGATGAGGACATCGTCATGCGCTGCTGTTTCCACGAATGGCGGCTGTTGCAGGATTTGCTGAACATGCGTTTGCTCCAGATCATGTAGAAGAGTAGGGCCAGTCCGACCGGCCAGAAGAACACGAAGCCAAGGACCATCGAAGCGATCCAGGCCCCTTTGCCCTTGCTGTCAAGCCAGGCTTCGGCGCGGGAAAACCAGCCGGGATGGGCCGTGGCTGGAACGGGTTCGGTCATCATGCTCATGGTCGTCTCTCTCCTGAAGTGTGTCGATGTGAATGTCTTTCACATCACCTAGATCGGGATTGAGGCTGCCACTTGCAAGAGTTTATGTGAATGTTTTTTACATTAACTTTTATTATGAAGTGAAATCAGATGGTTGCGCGTTCGAAATTCGCTTCAGCACCGTCGGGGACACGCGAAAGACATGGTGCGGTGTGCCCGCTGCGGCCCAGATTTCATCAAAGTCCAGCAACCGGGGATCCATATAGGCGCGGATCGGCGCGAGATGACCGACCGGTGCGACGCCTCCGATGGCAAAACCGGTCTGTTGGCGGACAAGGGCCGCATCCGCCTTGCCGAGCTGTTCTCCGGCTGTCGACGCCGCCTTGTCTTCGTCGACCCGATTGCCGCCGGCCGTCAGAAACAGGATCGCTTCGCCGCTCTCTTTTCCCTGAAAGATGATGGATTTCGCGATCTGGTCCAGCGCGCAGCCCACCGCGTCGGCTGCATCCTGCGCCGTACGCGCAAGGCTGGTTTCCTGTATGTCCGGGGTCAGCCCGGCGGCCTCGAGGGCGGCACGGACGCGTTTCATGCTTTTGCTCATGCGCGCAACCTGACCCGAAAGCGATCGGTTTCGCAAGCGGTTCCTGCATTGACGCGCGCGCGAGGCGGCTTCACTCTGCGGCCATGTCGTTGTGCAAGAAAATGACCCGCATGCCGCGAAGCCATGATCGCGAACTTGGTGCCGAGGCCCGCGCCGCGGTTCCGGGTGCGTCGGGCGACCTCGCGTTGCTTATCGAGGGGGCCGCGGGCAGCAGCCCCTATTTGCGCGCCCTGATCATGGCCGAGTCCGATTGGCTGCCAGAGGCGGCGGAACACCCCGAAACCGCAGTTGCGGCATGTATCGACGGGCTTGCAGAGCTCGCGCCGGATCAGCTCAAGGCCGGTCTGCGACAGGCCAAGCGACGGGTTGCGCTGATGACCGCGCTGGCCGATCTGTCCGGGGCGTGGCCCCTGGAGCAGGTGACCGGAAGCCTGACCGACCTTGCCGGTCAGGCGTGCGACATAGTGGTGAAATCCGAGGTCGCAAATCTCATCCACCGAGGGAAACTGCCCGGCATGACAGAGGATGACGCAAGCACGGCCGGCGGTCTGTTCGTTCTGGCGATGGGCAAGATGGGCGCGCATGAGCTGAACTATTCCTCTGATATCGATCTTATCTGCCTGTTCGACGAAACCCGTTTCGATCCCGACGATTTTTACGAAGCGCGGCAGGGAATGGTTCGGGCGACGCGCAACATGTGCAGCCTGCTGAGCGAGCGCACCGCCGATGGCTATGTGTTCCGCACCGATTTGCGTCTGCGTCCCGATCCGGCGGTGACCCCGGTCTGCATGGCGGCAGAGGCGGCGGAACGCTATTATGAAAGTCTTGGGCGCACCTGGGAACGTGCCGCCTATATCAAGGCCCGCCCGGCGGCGGGGGACATTGCCGCGGGCGAGCGGTTCCTGAAAACCCTGACCCCGTTTGTCTGGCGCCGCCATCTGGATTTCGCGGCCATCCAGGATGCCCATGACATGCGTTTGCGGATTCGCGAAACAAAGGGCACGGGCGGCGCGCTCACAATACCGGGGCATGACATGAAGCTGGGTCGCGGAGGCATTCGGGAAATCGAGTTCTTTACCCAGACGCGCCAACTGATCGCAGGCGGACGCGACGCGGGCCTGCGGCAGCGCGAAACCGTGGCCGGATTGGCCGCGCTGGCGGACAAGGGGTGGATCCCGTCCGAGGTCGCCGAACAGCTCAGCGATCATTATCGTGCCCATCGCGAGGTCGAACACCGAATCCAGATGGTCAATGACGCGCAGACCCACAAGATTCCGAAATCCGAAGAGGGGATCGCGCGCATCGCCTGTCTGATGGACATGGAACCCGCGCAGCTTCTCGAACGGATCGGGGATCGGTTGCAAGAGGTTCACGCCCTGACCGAAGACTTCTTTGCGCCGGAGCAACCAACGGGCACTGTCGAGCGGTCGGTGGATTTCGATGCGAGCATCCTGGCGCGCTGGCCAACCTATCCGGCGCTGCGTTCGCAGCGTGCGCGGCAGATTTTCGAACGCCTGAAACCCGAACTGCTGGCGCGGCTGGGCCGCACGTCAAAACCCGAAGAGGCGCTGATTGCGCTGGACGGATTCCTGTCGGGCCTGCCTGCCGGGGTCCAGCTGTTCTCGCTGTTCGAAGCGAATACCCAGCTGATTGACCTGCTGGTGGATATCGTTGGAACATCTCCTGCGCTGGCGGGGCACCTGTCACGCAATTCCGGCGTTTTCGACGCGGTGATCGGCGGCGATTTCTTTTCCGACTGGCCCGGTGTCGATGCGTTGCAGGCCGAGTTGAGCCGCCTCCTGCGGCGTGAAAGCGACTACGAGACCCAGCTCGACACCGCCCGGCGCTGGACCAAGGAATGGCATTTCCGTATCGGCGTCCACCACTTGCGGGGGCTCATCGACGCGGAAACGGCGGGTGTGCAATATGCCGATCTGGCGAGCGCCGTGATCGCCGTTATCTCTCCACTTGCGGTGCAGCAGTTTTCACTCAAGCACGGAGATCCGCCCGGCCGTGGCGCGGCTGTTCTGGGCATGGGGTCGCTTGGTGCCGGGCGGCTGAACGCGATGTCGGATCTCGATCTCATCGTGATCTACGATCCGCTTGATGCAGAGTCTTCGGATGGCAAGCGGCCCCTGGCCACGCGCAGCTATTACGCCCGGATGACCCAGGCGCTGATCACCGCGATCACCGCCCGGATGTCGCAGGGCCGTCTGTACGAGGTTGACATGCGCCTGCGCCCTTCGGGCAATCAGGGGCCGGTGGCCACCAGCTGGTCGAGTTTTCAGAATTATCAAAAGGACGAGGCCTGGGTATGGGAACATCTCGCGTTGACCCGGGCGCGGGTGATTGCCGGGGTCGAGGATCTGTCGTCGGATATCGAAAGGTTCCGCGAAGAGGTGCTGTCCTTGCCGCGAGATCGTGCGCAGGTCCTGAGCGAAGTCGCCAAGATGCGTGCCAAGATCGCCGAGGCCAAATCCCCCGACGGCATATGGGATGCCAAGATCGGCGCCGGCCGGATGCAGGATATCGAACTGGTTGCCCAGACCGGTGCGTTGCTGTCCGGGTCGTGCGCGCGCGACGTGCGCTCCGGTTTGCAGGCGGCTGTCGACTGCGACTGGATGAGCGCCACGTGCGCGAAACGGCTGACCGAGTGCTATGACCTCTGCTGGTCGGTCCAGACCTCGGCGCGATTGCTGTCGGCGCAGACCCTTACCCGCGAGGGAATGGGCGAGGGCGGCGCGGTGTTCCTGTGTCGAAGCACCGGGTATGAAACTCTGGATGCGCTTGGCGAAGCGCTGGAAACCGCCTATGCAGACGCCGGCGCATTGATCGGGGCCCTGTTGCCGCAAGAGGACGAACCATGAAGCCGACGGACGGGATGGACCCCAAGGGCCTGATCTACGAAGCCTATCAGATCGAAGAGATCAGCGGGGCGGAATGCCGGTCGATCTTTCTCGACTGGGCGTTGAGCCTGCCCGAGGGCCATGAAACAGCCGCCGCCCTGCATCACCTGATCGAAAGATATGCCGACGCCCTGCCGGATCACCCGATGTCTGCGGTGCTGCGGGATGGGTTGACGTCGGTTGTATCGCCCCGACGCCGTGGCGGCTGGCGGTCGCGTCCGAGAAACTGAGCTGGAGTGCTGACAAGGCTGTTATCATCCGGTCCATGCCGCTAAGAGGGCGGCATGACCGTGACTTTGCAAACACCCGACCTGCCTCATGTGCGTCTCAGGCCCAAGGCCAATGCGCGCGGTATCCGCCACGGGTTTCCGTGGGTCTATGCCAACGACCTGGTGACCGACCGGCGCACCCGCGCGCTGACGCCCGGCACGATTGCCGTGCTCGAAGATGACAAACGCAACGCGCTCGGGCTGGTCAGCGTCAATCCGGAGTCCAGGATCATCTGCCGGATGCTGGATCGCGATCCGTCCGCGATCCTTGATCGGTCGTGGTTCGAGGCGCGTCTTGCCAGGGCGGTGGCGTTGCGCGACCGTTTGTTTCCCGAACCTTTCTACCGGCTTGTTCATGCCGAGGCGGACGGCTTGCCCGGGGTTGTCATCGACCGGTTCGGAGAGATCTGTGTCGTGCAACCCAACGCCGCCTGGGCCGAGTTGCATCTTGAGCCACTGACCGATGCGCTGGTCGCCAGCACCGGAGTGACGACCGTGCTCAAGAATGCGAGCGGTCGCACGCGGGCCTTCGAAGGGTTGGATGACCGATCGGGCGTGCTGCACGGATCGGCCCCAGCGGCGCCGATACCGGTACCGATGAACGGCGCGACCTATATGGCGGATCTGACCGGAGGCCAGAAAACCGGCCTGTTCTTTGACCAGCGGCCAAACCATGCCTTTGCCGCCCGGCTGGCCGCCGGCGGGCGGGTCCTTGACGTATTTTCCCATGTCGGCGGCTTTGCCCTCGCGGCTCTGGCGGGCGGCGCGGCCTCGGCCCTGTCGGTGGATGGGTCGGCGGCAGCTCTTGCGCTCGCCGAACAGGGCGCGGCGGCGGGCGGTATGGCCGGGCGTTTCGCGACGCGTCAGGGGGATGCGTTCGAGGTGCTCGCCGAACTTGGCGAGGACGGCGCACGGTTTGACCTGGTGATCTGCGATCCGCCGGCGTTCGCGCCGTCGAAATCCGCGCTGGAACCGGGCTTGCGGGCTTATGAACGGATTGCCAGGCTGGCCGCGCCGCTGGTGGCCGAAGGCGGCTATCTGTGCCTGTGCTCCTGCTCTCATGCAGCCGATCTCGGGCGCTTTCACGCGGCGAGCGCGAGGGGCATCGGGCGCGGAGGACGGCAGGCGCAGTTGATCCACACCGGTTTTGCCGGTCCGGATCATCCTCAGCTGCCGCAGCTGTCAGAGAGCGGGTATCTCAAATCGCTGTTCTTTCGCCTGTGAAAATCGTCATCGATACCTGCGTGCTTTACCCGACGGTGATGCGCGAAATGGTGCTCGGCGTTGCGCGGGCGGGTCATTTCACGCCGGTCTGGTCGGCGCGCATACTCGAGGAATGGGCGCGGGCGGCGGTCAAGCTGGGGCCACAGGGCGAGGCGCAGGCGCGCGCGGAAATCGCCATGCTGCGTGGTGCGTGGCCCGCTGCGGAATGCCCCGCCGCGCCAGGGCTGGAGCAGCGCCTGTGGTTGCCCGATGCCGCCGATATCCATGTTCTGGCCGTTGCGGTGGCAAGTTCCGCAGATGCAATCATGACCCTGAATGCCAGGGATTTTCCGCGCCGTGCACTGGAAGAGCAGGGGCTTGGGCGGCTGGATCCGGATGGATATCTGCATCGCCTCTGGCAGGTCGATCCGGACGGTGTCGGGGCGGTCGCGCAGCGCGTTCTGAACGATGCGCGGCGATTGTCAAGCGACAACTGGGACATGCGCCCGCTGTTGAAAAAGGCGCGACTGCCGCGACTGGCCAAGGCGCTCGCCACCTGAAACCGGGTTCAGATGGGGCGGTGCCACTTGCGTTCAAGATGTTCAAGCGCCGCGATCCGTTCCCCGGTCTTCGGATGGCTCAACAACCAGGCCGGCGCCATGCCCGCCCGCTGCTCGGTCAGCGCGTCGAGTTTGCGGAACAGTGAAATCTGCGGTGCGATGCCGAT
Organism: Sedimentitalea sp. XS_ASV28; assembly: GCF_041224545.1. Classification (NCBI taxonomy): domain Bacteria; kingdom Pseudomonadati; phylum Pseudomonadota; class Alphaproteobacteria; order Rhodobacterales; family Paracoccaceae; genus Sedimentitalea; species Sedimentitalea sp. XS_ASV28. The sequence goes on from NZ_JBGFGP010000090.1 coordinate 39,517, forward strand.
GCCCGCCTTGGTCAGGAGCGCGGCGGCGTAAGCGTCCGCCTCGTATTCATCCGCGCGCGACAGCCGCGCCGACAGCAGGCTGGTCAGGATATTCGCGATCCAGACCCCGACAAAGGGAACGAACCGCCCCAGAACCATGATCAACCCCGTGCGCAGCGCATTCTGCCCCGAGAAATCGATCATCCGCCGGCGCGCATGGCCAAGCGCCACATGGCCCAGTTCATGGGCGATCACGCTGGCCATCTCTTCGCCGGTGACATCGCCGTTCTGAAACTTGCGATAGAAGCCGCGGGTGATGAAGATCCGACCATCCGCTGCCGCGAGGCCGTTCACCGGGTCGATTTCATAGACGTAGACCGGGATGCGATGCAGGTCGAGCGACGCGGCCAGACGGTCGGTCAGCCGCTTGAGATGCGGGTCGGCCAGTTCGGTGGATTTCCGGTCGAGCTCCTTGCCGGTTCTCCAGACGGAAAACCGGTACATCGCCAGCGCATACAGAATGGCCAGCAGGATGGGGGTGAACTTGATCATGGGCTTGATATGGCCCCGGCGGGCTCGGTCGGCAAGTGGTCGGTAGCGATGTGTGCCACGTCCCGAAACGATCTAGCGGGTCAGCGCCTTCATGCCCCGGCTCAGCCCTTCAAGGGTCATGGGAACCATCTGGTCTTCGAAAATCTCGCGGATCATCTGGATCGAATGGGTGTAGGACCAGTATTTTTCCGGCACGGGATTGATCCAGAGATTGCTGCTCCACTGTTCGCGCGCGCGTTGCAGCCAGACACTGCCCGCCTCGGCATTCCAGTGCTCGTTGGCGCCGCCGGGATAGGCGATCTCATAGGGGCTCATCGACGCATCGCCGACAAAGATGCACTTGTAATCCGATCCATAGGTACGCAGCACCTCGTGGGTCGGCGTCTGCGCATCCCAGCGGCGGCGATTGTCGCGCCAGACGCCTTCATAAAGACAGTTGTGGAAATAATAGTATTCCAGATGCTTGAATTCGCTGCGCGCGGCTGAAAACAGCTCTTCAACCACTTTCACATGCGGGTCCATCGAGCCGCCGATATCCAGGAACAGCACGACCTTGACCGCGTTGTGGCGCTCCGGGCGGGTGATCACATCGAGATAGCCGTGTTCGGCGGTGGCGCGAATCGTACCATCCAGGTCGAGCTCTTCGGCGGCGCCTTCGCGCGCCCAGTTGCGCAGCCGTTTCAAGGCGACCTTGATGTTGCGTGTGCCCAGTTCCACGGTGTCGTCGAGATTCTTGAATTCACGCTTGTCCCAGACCTTGACCGCGCGCTGGTGGCGGCTCTCTTTCTGACCGATCCGCACGCCCTCGGGATTATAGCCATAGGCGCCAAAGGGGCTGGTTCCGGCGGTGCCGATCCATTTGTTGCCGCCCTGGTGCCGCCCCTGCTGCTCCTTCAGGCGCTCCTGCAAGGTCTCCATCAGCTTCTCAAAGCCGCCAAGCGCTTCGATCTCGGCCTTTTCCTCGTCGCTCAGATGCTTTTCCGCCATCTTGCGCAACCAGTCGCCGGGGACATCGACAGCTTCGATGACCTGCTGAAAGCTGATCTCTTCCAGCCCCTTGAAGCTGGCGGCAAAGGCCCGGTCGAACTTGTCGATATTGCGCTCGTCCTTCACCATCGACACGCGCGCCAGATAATAGAAGGCCTCGATATCATAGGTCGCGAGCCCCGCCTTCATCCCCTCAAGAAAGCTCAGATATTCGCGCAGCGATACCGGCACTCCGGATTTGCGCAGGTTTTCAAAGAAGGGAAGAAACATCGGTTCAGCCCGCCAGCCGGTCGATCAGCACCGTTGCGATCATTGCGACGACCCCGAAGGACAGTGCCGAAGCGATTGCATATTGTATGGTATCGGCGGTTTTCCCGCCGCGTTTCCTGGCGAGGACGACACCGAAGATGGCCCCCAGCAGAATAGCTGCGATTACGATCATGGCCTGTTTATCCGTTCGATTGGCTGTTGCGCTTTTTGTGGGGGTTCAGGGATGCAATTTCCTGCATCTTTGCCCGGACCGCCCAATCCGTGCCAAAGCCGTATCTTGCCCATCCGACACTGTCCAGCCTGACAGAGCGTGCGGCGTCCTCCTGGCCGGTCTGATCCAGCGCCTCGGCCTTGAGCAGCATCAGCGTCGCCAGCAGCGCCGCGTTTTCCGATCTTGCGGCCACGTCCAGATAGGGTTCGATCTGATCCAGTGCCTCGGCGCCGTCGCCGCGTGAAATCGCATAGGCGGCCGTCTGGGTGATGACATAGGCCTGATGCAGGCGGGTTTCCGGCAGGTTGCGCAGATAGCCAAGCGCGCTGGCGTAATATTGCTGTGCAAGTTCCGCATCATCCAGCTGGGTCATCCGCCCCAGCATGTAATAGCCGAACGCGCGCCGGTGATCCTTCCAACCGAGTTTCTGCGCCGTTGCCGCCGCCGATTGCGCGGCCTTGCGCCGTTCATCCGTGCCCGCGCCGGGTCCGAGCACGATCTGTACCTCGTCGATCCACGAGCGCGGGGTCGGTGCGATGGCATGGGCGGGTCGCTGGTCGCCGTGTGGATTGATGCGGGTCAGGATATCGGGCAATTCGGTCGCGACCTCGGATTTGGTCATGCCGCTGTAGATTTCGGGGGCATAGGTCGCGCGCAGGATCAGCATGTCAAACCCGGTCAGAACGGTATGCACGTTGTCGTCGTTGAAGACCGAATTGGGCAAGCGATAGAGATCGTTCAGCGGGCCGAGTGCCTGGGCAAGTTCCTCGTGCAGGCAGTCGCGGATTTCCTGCGGTGTCGAATCGTAAGGCAGGAAGATCGCCATTCGTTCGCGCCGCGTAAGCGTCGACCAGTTGGTGTCGGGGCTGCGGCGTTTGCGGCGATATTCATCCAGGCTGGACACGTTGGGCACGACGAAACACGCGGCATGGGGCAGGGCGCGGCGTATTTCGGCCCGGCTCACCGCTTCGATGGTTATGCTGGCCTCTGCGCCATCGGTCTCGCGAATGTCGATCGTGGCCTCTGTGCGCAGCCGGTCGAGCAGCCGGCGCAGGTCGGGTTCAAGGCTGTCGGGGGCACGACCGGCAACCCGCACGGTAATCGGGGTCTCGAACCGGGTGAAAACGGGCAGGCGGCGGCCGCTTTCCAGTTCGAAATGCAGCGACAGGAAATCCGCCGCAATATTGGAGTTGGATTGCGACGGGGCGCTCGGATAGGAAGAATCAAATCCCTTCATCGGCGACAGGCTGGAGTCCGCGATCGCGGCGCGGGTCGGCGTGTCGGCCAGGGGGCTCGCGGTGCATCCTGCCAACGCAGTTGCAAGCAGGATGGGCGCGATGCGGATCATGGGCGTTGATAGCGGATAAACGGCGTCACTTTCGCGATGCGGTCATACAGCTTGCGCGCGGTCTCGTTGAAATCCTGCGTCAGCCAGTACACGGTCGGTGCGCCCCGGGCATCTGCGGCGGCATACACCGCTTCGATCAGGGCGCGACCGATGCCGCTGCCGCGATGCTCCGGTCGGGCATACAGATCCTGCAGATAGCAGACGTCCTCGATTTTCCAGGCGTGCCGGTGAAACAGGTAATGGGTCAGCCCGACCAGTTCCCCGTCCTTTTCGGCAACATAGGCGCTGAAATCGTGCGGATCATCGCCGAGCAGCCTTGCGAATGTGCTTTCATAGACCTCGGGCGCTACGCTGGTTTCGTAGAACGCCAGGTAGGCGGTCCACATATCTGACCACTGCGGCTTGTCATCGGCGCGCAGCGGACGAACGGAGATGGCTGTCGTATCAGTCATGCTGCCGAGTCTGACCAACCCGACCGCGCCATTCAAGTTAAAAAACGGCGCTCACTATCCAAGGCGTTTTCGTTACGGGCGTTTCCTGACGGCTCTGTCATCACGTTAGGCGGCGACCCCGATCAGCGATACCTGGTTGCGCCCGGCATGTTTGGCCCCGTAAAGCGCGCGATCGGCCTGGCTGATCAGCAGTTCGGCATGTTGCTCGGGTTGCATCTTGGCCATCGCGGATGAGGGCGATCCGACAACGACTCCGATGCTGGTAGTGACGTTGATCGGCTGCGCAATGCCAGGACAGTGAAACGGCAGGGAATTGATCTGGCGGCACAGCCGTTCGGCGGCGAGCGTCGCCGCATGCTGGTCGGCATCCGGGATCACGATCATGAATTCCTCGCCGCCGACCCGCGCAACCATGTCGCAGGCGCGGACCTGGCTTTGCAGGCGACGCGCCGCTTCGATCAGGACCGAGTCGCCCGCCGGATGACCGAAACAGTCGTTGATCCGCTTGAAGTGGTCGAGATCGGCAAGCATGACGGCAAAGCTGCTGCCGCTTGTCGCGGCCTCTCCCGCGATCGCGGCCAGGTGCGGCAGGGCATAGCGGCGGTTGAAAAGTCCGGTCATCGGATCGCGTATCGCGGCGCGCAACCCGTCACGCACCGAGGCGCGGAACCGGTCCGACTGTTTCTTGTGCCGCAGTTGCGTGTCGATGCGAATCGCAAGCTCCTCGGCGCAGAAACCGCTTTGCAGGACGTCATGCGCACCGCGATCCAGCGCTTCGGCGCCCAGATTGCGGGCGGTTTCCGGCACAATGGCAATCAGCGCCGCATGGCTGGTAAAGGCCCTTGATCTGAGATCGACGAGCAGCCGCAGGGCAGGCTCGCTCTCGCTGTCGGTCAGGTCGACGACGATTGCTTCGGGCGGCTGCCCGGTCATCATGTCGTGAATGTTGTCGATCCGGTGGCATTGCAACCTGTGACTGGTCTGCTCTCTGAGGCGTGCGCGCCAGATCGCTCCGGTACTCGCGCGATGTGTCAGCAGGGCGATGTTCGATGGTGGGGCAAGTGCGGCCGCGGCCGGCTCGGCAAAGCCCAATGTCGCCGGTTGCGAGCGATCGTGCCAATGCAATTCCTCACTGCTGCTGCGGGCGCGGATCAGGCTGCGGATGCGCGCCTGTAACATCAGGTCGTCGATCGGTTGCAGCAAGACGTCATCGATGCCGGCCTTGAGCGCCGCAAATTGCGCCGCCCGGTCGTTGATCGCGGCGATGGCGATGATCGGAGTATTGCGCATCGTTTCATCACGATCCAGCAGCGCCCGCACGTCATGCGCGGTGCCATCCGGCAGGGTCATCGCCGTCACGATCAGCTCGGGCCGCGTGCGGCGAATCAGCGTTTCCAGACCGTCGATCCCGTCGCTTTGAACCACGTGATAATACGCCGCAGACAGCTGGACTTTCAGCATGATGCGGTTGGTGGATACGCCGTCTACGATCAGAATGGTGCCTTGCACGCGTGGCGCCTTTCATGTCTTGCGTTAATATTGTTTCAAAGTGTTTATGAGAGTCCTTAACAAACTGTTTCCGACCGGGGAAAAGCGATAGCACCATGCAGTATTCCGCCGACGCCGCCGAAACCCTTGCGCTCAGGGCGCTGAGCTGGTTGCTGGGGCAGGACGATCTGTTGCCGGTCTTCCTGGGGGCGAGCGGTGCCTCGGAGCAGGATCTGAGAACGCGTGCGGAAGAACCGGAGTTCCTGGGGTCGGTGCTCGATTTCCTGATGATGGATGATGCCTGGGTGATCCAGTTCTGCCAGGCCGAAGCGATTCCGTATGAACATCCGATGCTGGCGCGTGCGGCGTTGCCCGGTGGCGCGCAGATGCACTGGACCTGATGACCACTCATTTTGAGCGGGGCCACACATGACCATTTCAGCGATCCTGTTCGACAAGGACGGAACCCTGTTTCAATTCGGCGCCACATGGGAGGCCTGGGCCAGCGCCTTCCTGAAGCGTGTCACCGGTGGCGATGCTGCCGAGGCGGCGCGGTTGGGGCGCGCGATGGGGTTCGACGTGATCTCCGGGCGATTTCACCCCGACAGCGTGGTCATTGCCGGCACGCCGGCCGAGGTGGCGGATGCGCTGGCATCACATCTGCCGCAAATGTCACGGGACGATGTGATCGCAATGCTCAACGAGGAGGCCGAGGTCGCGCCACAGGCCGAGGCCGTGCCGTTGCGACCCTATCTTGAGGCGCTGCGGACACGCGGCCTGCGGCTTGGTGTGGCCACGAATGACGCGGAAACGCCGGCGCGGGCACATCTTAACGCGGCGGGTGTCGCCAACTGTTTCGATTTCGTCGCCGGATTCGACAGCGGATACGGTGCCAAACCCGAACCGGGTCAGCTTATTGCCTTTGCCCGCGCGGTCGGGGTGCCCGCAGAACAGATTGTGATGGTCGGGGACAGCACCCATGACCTGATTGCAGGGCGTAGCGCGGGCATGACCACCGTTGGCGTGCTGACCGGAATGGCCGGCGAAAACGAACTCGGCCCGTTTGCCGATGTGGTCCTGCCGGATATCGGCCACTTGCCCGGCTGGCTCGGCCTCTGAGGCCCGGTTCCGATTACGACGCTTTGAACCGGAATGCGACACCCGCTGTCGCGTTCAGACCGGCAGCGGGGCCTCGCCTATTGCTGAATGGTCTTGAGGTGGCGGAGGTCTGAACATGGCGGATGGTACTGAACGAAAGCGGCGCGGAGGCGGGCGGGCCGGAAACGCGGCACGGCGGGGTGGGCTGGTGATCGATCAGATGCCCTGGAACCCGCCGATCAACATCGACCGGCCCGTCGAGCCGCTGACGGAAGACGGCGTTGCGGCGATCCACCTTGGCGCGATGGAGATCCTCGAGGATATCGGCATTGCCATTCTCAACCCCGAGGCGCTGGAGATCTTTCGCGAGGCTGGCGCGCGCATCGAGGGCGAGATCGTGCGGATCGGTCGCGACTTCATCATGGAAATGGTCGGCAAGGCCCCGTCGCAATTCACCCTGACCCCTCGCAACCCCGATCGGCGGATCACGGTCGGCGGCAAGACGATCCTGTTCGGAAATGTGTCGTCGCCGCCGAATTACTGGGACATGGAAATCGGCAAGAAAGTTCCCGGCACGCGAGAAATGTGCCGCAACCTTCTGAAACTGACGCAGTATTTCAATTGTATCCACTTTGCAGGCGGCTATCCGGTCGAACCCGTGGACCTGCATGCAAGCGTGCGGCATCTGGATGTGCTGTATGACAAGCTGACGCTCACCGACAAGGTCATGCATGCCTATTCCCTCGGCCGAGAGCGGGTCGAGGACGTGATGGAGATGGTGCGCATCGCGGGTGGGTTATCGCATGAAGAATTCGACGCAAGCCCCCGAATGTACACGAATATCAATTCGACCTCACCGTTGAAACATGACCATCCGATGCTGGATGGCTGGATGAGGCTTGCGCGTCGCGGTCAGGGGCTGGTGGTGACACCGTTCACGCTGGCCGGGGCCATGGCACCGGTGACGATGGCCGGGGCGGTGGCACAATCCCTGGCCGAGGGGCTGATCGCGATTGCGCTGGCGCAGTACATCCGGCCCGGTGCGCCCTGCGCCATCGGCACCTTTACCAGCAATGTCGACATGAAATCCGGCGCGCCGGCATTCGGGACGCCGGAATACATGCGGGCGACACAGATGACCGGGCAACTTGCGCGCTTTTACGGGCTGCCATTGCGGTCAAGCGGCGTTTGCGCGGCCAATGTGCCCGACGGACAGGCGATGTGGGAAACCTCAAACAGCCTGTGGGCCGCGGTACAATCGGGTACGAACATGGTCTATCACGCGGCGGGCTGGCTCGAAGGCGGATTGATCGCGAGTCCGGAAAAATTCATCATGGATTGCGAGGTTCTGCAACAGATTCAACGCTATATGGACCCCGCCCTGACGGCGACCGGGCCGGATGAGATTGCGCTCGACGCCATTCGCGCAGTTGGCAATGACGGGCATTTCTTTGGTATCCAGCACACGCAGGATCGCTATACGACCGCGTTCTACCAACCGTTCCTGAGTGACTGGAAGAATTACGAGGGATGGGAGGCGGCGGGCGCCATCTGGACTCCGGAGCGTGCGCATCACCTGTTCAAGCGGATCATCGCAGATTTCGAAGCGCCGCCGATGGACGAGGCCATTCGCGACGAACTCGCCGCCTTTGTCGAGCGTCGCAAGGAAGAGGGGGGCGCCCCCACCGACTTCTGATGCAAAGCCGCGCCGGCGGCATCATTGCCGCTGGCCAGTGTCACGGCGGCACGGTAGGCTCCGCATGATGGCAAGCGGGAATTCTCAGGACATGTCCGAACAGCAACAGGCGGTGCGGCATCGGCTGATCATGGCCGGGCTCGGCGGAATTGCGGGGCTCGCGCTCTGGGCGCTCGGGGAACGCTGGGGCGATCCCGCGGTGCCGCCCGCCGCGTTCCTCGCGCTTTTTGCCTTTGTGGCGAGCTATGCGCTCGTTGCGCTGGCCTTGTGCGGCCCGATCACCGTTGCGCGTGCCCTGGCGGGCGGGCTTGCCTTTGCGGCGACGTTTACCGTGCTGATCAGCATTGCGGGTCTGCGCTACAAGGCGGCAACGGATCTGTTCAACGACGCGGCCATGCTCAGCGTGTCGGCGGTGCTGGTGCTGTTTTGTACGCCCTTTCTTCTGGTCTGGCTACAGGACCGCACTGCGGTGCTGCGTTATGACCGGCTGTTCGATGCGGCGTGGATGCTGACCGCGCGCTATGCGTTGGCCTGGGTGTTCGTGGCGGCCTTCTGGCTGGTGGCCTTCCTGAGCGATGCATTGCTCGATCTTGTCGATATCACGGTGATCGACACGCTGCTTAGACCCGGTTGGGTGCGCTTTGGCGTGAGCGGCGCGGTGCTTGGCCTCGGGCTCGCCGTGATGCAGGAACTGCGTCACACCCTGTCGCCATATCCGCTGCTGCGCCTGTTTCGGCTGCTGGTGCCTCTGGTGCTGGCGGTGATCGCGGTGTTCCTGGTGGCGGTGCCGTTGCGGGGATTGCGCGGGCTGTTCGGCGAGTTCTCGGCGGGGGGCACGCTGATCGGTGCGGCTGCGGTTGCGGTTTCACTGATCAGCATGGCGCTGGATCGCGACGATGCGATGGCGGTCCGCACGCGCGGGTTGCAACTGGCGACCCGGTGTCTGGCACTGCTGGTGCCGGCCCTGGCCGCGTTGGCGGTCTGGGCCGTGGTGCTGCGCGTGCGCCAATATGGCTGGACACCGGATCGGATATTGGCGATGACCGTGGCGTCTTTTCTGCTGATCTACGGTCTGGGCTATGCTGGCGCGGTTCTGACCGGGCGCAGCTGGATGGCGCGGGTGCGGCAGATCAACGTCTGGGTCGCCCTGCTGGCGATCGCCGTGGCCGTCGCCTGGATGACGCCGCTGCTTGATGTCTATCGCATTTCGACCGCCAGTCAGCTTGCTCGCTATGAATCCGGCCATACCGCGCCTGCGCAACTGGCACTCTGGCCGTTGGCTCATGAATGGGGCCGGGCGGGCGAGGCCGGGCTTGCCGCATTGGAAACCGCGGCCGAAAAATCGGATAATGCGCTTTTGGTGCAGCGGATTGGCGATGTGCGTATCGCCACCAACCGCTATCAGTTCGAAGAGGAACTGCAAATTCGTGACCTGTCCGAGCGCATGAGCGCGTTGCTGAATCTGATGCCGGTCCGACCGGATGGTGCATCGGTCGAGCCGGAGACACTACGCAATCTGCCGGCCTATCTGCTCAATGCCTGGCTGGACGGGTGCCGGCGCAAGACCGCCGATGGCCGCCCCGGATGTGTGATGGTCAAGGGCGCATTCCTGCCATCGGTGGCGGCTGGCGAGCAGGCGATGATCCTGTACCTTGACGATAAATCCGACACGCGCATCAGCCACGTGTTCCTGCAACCGGGCAGTTCGGTTTCGATACGCGACGTGCTCGACACGGAAACGCTCGGATGGCCGAAATTGCCGTCGGCGACGATTTCCGAGGTGCAGGATGGCCGGTATTCGCTGCAACCCAGCGGTGTGAACGCGCTGGCGGTGGGTGGCCAGCTGCTGGCGCCTGCGCAATGAGAGGCTGAAAACTCGGTCGCATTTGAATTGTTGGATCTTTCTTAACTGCCCGGGGAGGACAATCGACCCGTTCAACGAACAGGTCTGAGATGCACGGGCTCATCAACAAATCGCTTCAATCGTTCTTTTGCGCCACCTATGGCACGGCGCGATGGAGTCGCGTGACCGAAGCCGCCGGCTTTGACAGCCCGGATTTCGAGGCCATGCTGATTTATGACAAGGCACAGTCACGTCGCCTGCTCGACGCGATGGCGCTGGAACTGGACCGGCCTTTGAACGAGGTGCTCGAAGACATCGGCACATTTCTTGTTTCCAATCCGCAGACCGAGTCGCTGCGCCGGCTGTTGCGATTTTGCGGTGAAAGCTATCTCGATTTCCTGCACTCGCTCGACGATCTGCCCGACCGGGCAAGGCTTGCGGTCTCCGACCTGCATCTGCCGGCTCTCGAATTGCGTGAACACGCGGCGGGCCGGTTCAGCCTGACCTGCGGGCCGGGGCTGCCGGGTTTTGGCAATGTGCTGGTCGGTGTTCTGCGGGCGATGGCCGACGATTATGGCGCGCTGGCAATGCTCGAACATTCCGGCGGCGGCAGCGGGCATGACGTGATCAGCATCACCCTGGTCGAGCAGGCTTTTGCCGAGGGACGGAGATTTGAACTGGGGGCGGCCGCACAATGATTACGCAACACCAACTTACCGCATGGCTGGACACCCTGTGCCCGATGCATGTGGTGCTGGACGCCACCGGTCATGTGACCTCCGTGGGTCCTACTTTGCAAAAGCTGCGACCGGACGCGCCGATGGTCGGGCAACGGTTTCTGGAGTTGTTCGAGTTGACCCGCCCGAGGACCGTGACCAACGTGGCGGGGCTGCTCGCGCATGCGGGGGCCAAACTGCATCTGCAACTGCGCGATGAACCGCGCACCTCACTCAAGGGGGTCGCCGTCGCGACCGGTCAGGGCGCGATCGTCAACCTGTCCTTTGGCATTTCGGTTCTGGACGCGGTGCGGGATTACGCGCTGACCAATTCGGATTTTGCCGCGACCGATCTGACCATAGAACTGCTCTATCTGGTCGAAGCGAAAAGTGCGGCGATGGAGGCATCGCGCACGCTCAACCAACGCTTGCAGGGCGCCAAGATCGCCGCCGAGGAGCAAGCCTTTACCGACACCCTGACCGGGCTGAAGAACCGGCGCGCGATGGAACACGTTCTGTCGCGCAAGGTGACGGGACCCGAGCCGTTCGCGTTGATGAATCTCGATCTCGATTTTTTCAAGGCGGTGAACGATACGATGGGGCATGCGGCGGGTGACCACGTGTTGCAGGTGGCTGCGCGGATCATGGTTGAGGAAACCCGTGATCAGGACATGGTGGCACGGGTCGGCGGCGACGAATTCGTGCTGATGTTCGATGGTCTGCGCGACAAACGGCGGTTGGGCGGGATTGCGCGTCGTCTCATTGCGCGTCTTCAGGAGCCGGTTTCCTTCGAAGGCCAGCTATGCACAGTTTCGGCAAGCATCGGTACCGTGATTTCCGGCCAATCCTGTGGCCGCGACCCGGGCGAATTGCTGCAGAAGGCCGACATCGCATTATACGCGTCCAAGCGGGCGGGCCGGGGGCGGCATACCTTTTTCGACGACACGCCGAAGGGCTGCGACCGGGCGATTCTTCACGTCGATGACGCGCCGTCCCTGCCAGGTGGAAGCGCCGCCTGAGGCCGGGAGCGGCGGTTGCATTGACGAGGATATCCCACCATATGCCGTGAGTCGCGGGCACATGCCTGTGGCAAAACCGTTCCGGATGTGCCGGAAAGGGGAAAATCTCTCGAAAAGTGTCATCCATGATGTTGAGCGACCGGCAATTTGCAAAATCTGTGGTCCATCAGCACCACGGCCAAGACGACACTTGCAGCGGTCAAGGCCCCCGGAATAGGCTCGGCCCGATGACAACCGGGCTTCGGTGTCGCCACTGACGTGGTGGACGCGTCCCGGAAGATCGCGGGAGGCCGGAGTTTTGGAAGAACGGGTGGCATGCGACTTGCTGTGATTCTGATGGCGGTTGCTCTGGTCGCCGCGATCGGGGCATCGACCTATCTGTTGCTGCAATCCTGCGGTTTGAAACTGCCGTTCACGGACAGGACGATCAGCTATTGCGACTCAGCGGATCGGCTCCGGGCGCGACGGGATCTGGCGCTGGTCGACCGGTCGAATGCGGATCTGGCGATCAGGGTTAACGCGCTGGAGCGGGAACTCGGGTTGCTGGTGTGCAAGGCCGAACCGCCGGATCCGCCACCTCCGCCGCCGCCACCTCCGCCGCCCAAGCCGCCTGCAAAACCCGAGACACCGAGCGGCCTGGCACCAGACGCCTTTGACGGCAAAGATATTTCCGTGATGGAGGGCTGCTGGCAACTGTCGTCCAACTACGCGGTGCGTGACATCAACACGGGACGGATCACCCGGTTCAAATACTGGCGCATCTGTTTTGACAAGAACGGGAACGGGACCGAGATCATGCGGTCTACCGACGGGGTGAAATGCGAGGGGCGGCTGACCGGCCGGATGCGCGGCAATGGCACCCTGACGATGCGCGAACCGGCAAACCTGCGGTGTGGCAACGGTTCGTCGATCTTCCGGCGCGACGTGACCTGCAAGCTGGATTCGCGCGGAAACGCCAACTGCGACACCTATCAACCCGAAACCAACGGACGCGGCGCGGCAACCCTGCGCCGGGCCGGGAGATAACTGCGATGGCCGATCATTTTCTGTCCAAGACGCGCGTGAGCCCGGAGGATTTCGTCGAGGCCGGCGGCACGCCTGTGCTGGAGCGTTTCGATGCCTTGCGGACACTGCTTGTGGATCGTGCCGGGCCCGAGGTGGCCGACCTGTTCGCGGAACCTTTGATCAGCCGCGGCAACGACACCGCCCCCCCGACGGTGTCCTGGTACACAGCGACGGCAGGCGATGCGCGGCCACTGTCGAGCCTTGCGCCGGCAGAGCGGTCGCGTGCGGAAACCTATCTGTCCGATCACCTGCGCCCGCTGCGTGCGCTGACCGAACAGCCCGAGAATGCCGATCTCGCATTCGGCGCGCTCAGCACGCTGGGCCGTGATGACGTGTTGATGGTGGGCGACCGCCCGATGATCGTGAACTGGGGTCTGATGCCCGGTTGTCGCGGCGCCAATGTCTCGACCCGGCCCGATCATTTTGCAGAGACGCTGGGCCGCTATCTGACGCTGACCCCATCCGGAACGCGCATGCCCGGCGCGCTGATGGGAGAGCCGGTCATCCCGCCCCCTGCCGCCGGAGTCGCCGCTGCGACACCTGCGGTTGCCGCGCCTGTCGCGACGGCCGCACCGGTGCAGCATCGGATATCGCGGCTCGCCTGGGTGCCATTGCTGATCCTGCTGCTGCTGGCCGGGGGATTTCTGGCCTGGTTGCTGATGCCCGGATCACGCCTGTTTCACGAGGCCGGGCCGCGTGCGGTGACAGAAGAGGCGACGTTGCAGGCCGCGCGCGATCTGAACGACAGCCTGAGAGCGCGCCGGGCGACATTGCAGTCCGCGTTGGACGGGGCGATGTGCCGGGCCGATGGCATGCTGGTGCTGCCCGATGGATTGACACCCGAAGGGCTGACGCCACCCGCACTCGGGGTGAAGCCCGCGCAGCGCGCAACTATTGCGCCTGACGCTCTGTTGCCGAGCAGCCCCGCGCGGGTGGTGGTGCCGGATGTCTCCGAACCGGGGGCCGAGACCGATTTGCTGGCGTTGATCACCGCACGTACCGTGCTGGTGCTTGCCGGTTCGGCCGATGGGCGCGGCGCCACCGGATCGGGCTTTGTCGTCGGTCCGGGCCTGATCGTGACAAACCAGCATGTGATCGAAGGTGCGCTGTCTGATGGCGGGCAGATTCTCGTGACCGGGGGCAGTCTGGCGGAACCGCAGGTCGCCACCGTGATCAAGAGCGATGGCCCGCTGATGCAGGCGGGCGGGGATTTTGCGCTGCTGCGGATCGCCGACACGGGCATGACCGGTTTTGATGTTCACGTGCCGCAGGACTCTCTCAAGCTGAGCGGTGTGGTGGCGGCTGGATATCCCGGTGATGTGCTGGCAAGCGACATCAATTTTGCCGCGCTGAAGGCCGGCAATCTCGATGCGGTTCCCGACCTCACAGTGACCGAGGGGATCGTCAATACCGAGCAGCAGATCGGTCCGCAAACCCACGTGCTGATGCACTCGGCGGCCTTGTCGAGCGGCAACTCGGGTGGGCCACTTGTGGACATGTGCGGCCGGTTGGTGGGAGTCAACACTTTCGTGCGCGCGGGGCGGTTGCAGAATCGCGGCTTTGCCCTGACCACAGCCGACATGATGGCGTTCCTGCAAGGAACGGGGGCCGTGCCACGGGTCGACAGCGCACCCTGCGCGCCGGTGGTGCAACGCGCCGAGGCCGGGGCGCGCAAGGCCGTGGCAGAGTAGGGTCGGCATGTACGAAACCCTGCTTGCCACCACCTCTTCCGAAGGGTTGCAGCCATTGGGGTCTGCGGCGCAGCGCTCCTACGAACTGGTGAGCGATACCGTGCGGAACCGCCTGTCGTCGGCGCATGCCAACCTGTTCGCCGAGCCGGTGGCGACCGAGCATGGCGATATGATCGACTGGTACGCGCCGATCGAGGGTACGGCGCAGCCGCTGACCGCGCTGGACGAAGAGGCCGCCGACGCGCTGCGGGCGCGACTGGGCGGATTGATTGGCGATATACGGCGCGAAGCGGAAAGCCTTGCCGAGAGCCCCGAGGTGCAGGATCAGCGGCTCGCCGAGGCGCTCGGCAATGCGATCGAGATACCGTCCGAGGCGATGATCTATGCGCTGCGCCAGCCGGATGGCGCGGTACAGCCGGTGCTGGTGCATTGGGCGTGGCTCGGAGCGGAGCGGCAATCCGTGCGGGGCATCCTGACGACGATGGTGCCCAGAGCACAATCGCGCGCCGCCGGGGCAGGGCAGGCGTCTGCTGCGCCGGATGCTGTGCAGGCGGTGCGGACGCGGTCCTGGTGGTGGCTTTTGTTGCTGGGATGGCTGCTGCTCGCGGCGATGCTGGCTTGTATCCTCTACCTGTTGATCGCGCCTTGCGGATTGCAGGGCGGGCAGTTGTTCTTTTGCCCGGAACCGCCGGCGGAGGTTTCGGAGATACCGTTGGAGCGGCAGGTTCTGGAGGCAGAGATCGCGGCGCTCGAGCATGAGATCGCGCTGGTGGACCGGGCGTGCCAGCCGACGATTCCGGTGGGTCCCGCCGCACCCGACACTCAGACACCCACAGCTCCCACAACGCCCGGGACCACGATTCCGGTCCCGTTCCCGCTGGACAAGACCAAATTCCAGGGCGGTGCGCGCGAAGATCGTGTCACGCGGCTTGCAAGCAGCGCCGTGCGGATGCCGAATCCTTTCATGACGTCACCTGTCGGACGGGATGGCCCAAGCCCGTCCTATTCTGCTACAGTTCGGGACAAGGCCCCCGAGCGGCCGTTGAATACAAGTGTTTCGAGGTAGGCAGGATGCAGCAATCTGAAGACCTGGCGCAGTTGGTCGAATGGCGTGACGAAGTGACGCTGGTTCCCTATTCGGGCACCCAAATCCTCGATTTCGGGTTTCGCATCGACGCGGTCGAACTTCGGAATGCGCGTTTTGTCGAACGGGTGATCGGTGGTACCGATGCTGCCGAGGAATGGGCGCTGCTGCCCCTGACCGGTGACGCCGAAAGCGACGCGGCCGTGGAAGAGGCCGCAACGCCCGAGGACGATGAATATTCCGTGCGCACCGTCGCGGCGCTCGAACCCTTCCTGTCCAAATGGGTTCCGGTTCCGGTCTTGCGGGTCAAGACCGATCGCGGTGCAGGTGGCGAAGAACGCTTTGATCCCGGCCCGTCCAGCTGGGCGCGGATGCGGACGGTGGAACTGGATGAACCCGACCCGCTGACCGGCGATACGCATCGCGTGCAACTGGCGCTGGATACCGCGCTGATGGAGGCCGACCAAAGCTTTCAGTATCTCGCACCCGAGCGCGGCGATGCGGAAAAGTCGCGCGATTTCCGGTTCGTGTCCGATCCCGCGCGGATGGATTGGTTTCTGCGCCGGCTCGATCAGGCACATGACGGACAGATGCTCGATTTGCAGAAGTGGGTGTCGGACTGGCTCGATGACCTGTTCATGGCGTTCAAGCGGGCCGAAAGACCCGGGCGGCGTATCACCCATGACGACCTGCCGCACAAGTTCGAGCACTGGGCGCGCTACCTAGCGTATCTTCGGCTGATCGATCACGCGGTACAGGTGCCGAAACTTCGCTTTGCCAACACGGTCAGCGCCTATGACAGCACCGCGCCGGTCGAGGTGGAACTGGTGCTGGATGTGGGCAATTCGCGCACCTGCGGCATCCTGATCGAGCGCTTTCCGGGGGAATCTCGGCTCGATCTCGCGCGGTCCTTCCCGCTTGAGGTGCGTGATCTGTCGCGGCCCGAATTCCACTATTCCGGGCTGTTCGAAAGCCGGGTGGAATTCGCCGAGCACCGGATGGGAGACGAACGCTATGCCAGCCGGTCGGGGCGTCGCAACGCCTTCCTCTGGCCAAGCTTCGTGCGGATGGGGCCCGAAGCCCTGCGGCTGGTTGCGGGCGAGGAAGGGACGGAAACCGCGTCGGGCCTCTCCAGCCCGAAAAGATACCTATGGGATGACAAGCCGGTCTCGCAGGACTGGCGGTTTCACCATCATTCGGACCCCAACAACCTGCCCAAGGGGCTGCGCGCGGCGATGCGCTATCTGAACGAGGCCGGTGACGTCCTGGAGCAGATCGAGGCGGATGAGAAGGCGCGGTTGCGCCCGCGTGGCAAGACACCCAGAACGCCCGCGATCCGGCCGCGGTTTTCGCGGGCCTCGCTGTTCGGCTTCATGCTGGCCGAGATCATCTCGCATGCGCTGATCCAGGTGAACGCGCCGGCCAGCCGCGCCCGTCGCCCGCAATCGGAACTGCCACGCAGGCTCGACCGGATCATCCTGACCCTGCCGACCGCAACCACCGCGCAGGAACAGGCGATCATCCGCTCCAAGGCCAAGGGCGCGCTGTCGCTGGTCTGGGCGATGATGGGCCTGCGGGATGGCGACAGTTCGATCAGCCGGATGCCCGAGCTCATCGTCGAATGGGACGAGGCCAGCGCAACCCAGATGGTCTATCTCTATTCCGAACTGACCCAGAAATTCGATGGCCGGATCGACCGCTTTCTCGAACTCAAGGGCCGGGATCGCGTCGCGGCGCAGGGGCAGGCGGCGGCCCCGTCGCTGCGACTGGCCTGTATCGATATCGGCGGGGGCACGACCGACCTGATGGTCACGACCTACTGGGGCGAGGCCGGGCGGGTGCTGCATCCGCGCCAGACCTTTCGCGAGGGGTTCCGGGTTGCGGGCGACGACATGCTGCAACGGGTCATCGCGGCAATCATCCTGCCGGGACTGCAACGGGCGATCGAGCAGGCAGGGGGGCGTTTCGTCGACGAAAAGCTGCGCGAATTGTTCACCGGCGATATCGGCGGGATGGATCAGCAAAGTGTGCAGAAGCGGCGGCAGTTCGCCCTGCGGGCGCTGATGCCGCTGGCGGTGGCGATCCTCAAGACCTGCGAGACGGCGGTCGAGTTTGAACCGCTTTCGCTCGGCATTCGTGACATCCTGCCGCTGGATGAGGGGTCCGCGGACGATCAGCACATGCCGCCCGCTCTCATCGCCTATATCGAGGACGCGGCGCACGACCTCGGGGCGGCGGATTTCCGTCTGGCCGATGTGCAACTGACCTTCAGCCGCGAGGACGTGGATGCCATTGCGCGCGAGGTCTTTCAGAAGGCATTGAGCAACCTTGCGGAGGTCATCGATCATCTCGGCGTTGACGTGGTGCTGCTGACCGGGCGTCCATCGCGGCTTCCGGCGGTGCGTGCGATCCTCGAAGAAATGCTGGTGGTGCCGCCGAACCGGTTGATTTCGATGCATGATTACAAGACCGGGCGCTGGTATCCGTTCCGCGATCCGGTGACTCAGCGGATTGGCGATCCGAAATCGACGGTCGCGGTCGGGGGCATGCTGATCGCGCTGAGCGATGGGCGCATCCCGAATTTCAAGGTGACCACCAGCGCATTCCGCATGCAATCGACCGCGCGCTATATCGGTGAAATGGACACCTCGGGTCAGATCATGAACGAGCGTGTCCTGTTCGCGGATGTCGACCTTGACGCCCGCAAGACCGAAAGCGACCTGATGGCGCGGATCACCATGTATACGCCGATCTATCTCGGCTCACGCCAGCTTCCGCTGGAGCGCTGGACGACGACGCCGCTCTATCGGCTCGACTTTGCAACCCAGTCGGCACAGGCGCGCGCGCCGCTGGCGGTGACATTCGAGCGCAGCGAATTCGACGAGGATCCGGAGCGCGAGACAAGCGAGATCGCCTTGCGTCGCGAAGCGATGCGCGAGGCGTTCGCTGTGACCGAACTCGAAGATAACGAAGGCACGGGCATGAAGGTGAGCGAGGTCGAATTGCGACTGCATACGCTGGGCTTTCAGGATGATTACTGGATCGATACGGGCCTGTTCCGGTTGTAAGAGGTGACGAGAATGACGGCGCAAGAGCAACAAGACCTGTCAGCGGATTGTACCGCGTTCGCAGAGTTGACCGCGCAGGCCCAGGCGTGGATCGAAGACCCCGAAAACGCGGAGATCGTCGGCGTCGAAACCAAGTCGCTGGTGCAGATGATGCGCCGCAATGCGCGCCGCGCGCGCCGTCTGGCCCGTGCGGCGCAGACGCGCATGTCGGTCAGCGTGTTCGGCCCCAGCCAGGCCGGCAAGTCGTTTCTGGTGTCGGTACTCGCCCGGCCCGAGAGCGGCCCGCTGATCGCGGATTTCGACGGGCCCGGCGGACCGCTGGATTACATCCGCGAGATCAATCCCGAGGGTGAGGGCGAGAGCACCGGGCTGGTCACGCGGTTCACCATGGACCGTGCACCGACGCCCGAGGGGTTTCCGGTGCGGTTGACCCTGTTGAGCGAGGCCGACATCGTGCGGACCCTGCTCAACAGCTTCTTCATGGACGGGGATCGCTCGGAACTCAGCCCCGAACCCACCGAGATCGCCGCGCATCTCGACAGGTTCAAGGCGCGCGCCGCCGGGGCCTGTCCGGGCATGACCGGTGACGACATCTATGAAATCGGCGAATATGTCGAATCCGCCTTCGGTCGCGAAGCCTATGCCGTGGCCCTGCGACCGTTCTGGGAAGAGGCCGCGACGATCGTACCGAACCTGAGCGTCGCGGACCGCGCGGCCTTCCTGGCACCTCTCTGGGGCAATCATGAGGCGTTTTCCGACCTTTATACCCGGCTGTCGGATGCGCTGGCACAACTGGGACATGCGGAAGAGGTCTATGCCGGGCGCGATGCGCTCATTCCGCGCGAGAGCTCGATCATCGACGTCAAGACCCTGTCCGGCAAGGCGGACGGGACACCGCTTTCGGTGGTTGCACAGGGGCGCGCGCCGGTGAGCTTGCCACGTTCGGTTCTCTGCGGGCTGGCGGCGGAACTGGTGCTGCCGATGCAGACCTTGCCGTCGGCGATGTTCGCCGAGACCGACCTGCTGGATTTTCCCGGCGCGCGCAACCGTTTCGAACAGGACCTTGGCAAAGCGTTTGCCGGCGGAGCCGAGAAAATTCTGCCGGAACTGCTGCTGCGCGGCAAGGTCGCCTATCTTTTTGACCGCTACGTGCAAAATCAGGAAATCACCTCGATGCTGCTCTGCGTGCCGGACAGCAATATGGAGACCGTCGATCTGCCGGGATTGGTGCAGAACTGGATCGGCACGACGCATGGCGCGACGCCGCAACTGCGCGCGAGCACAGATTGCGTGCTGTTTGTGGTGCTCACCAAGTTCGACAAGCATCTGGGCGACTCGGCGGCGCAGGGCGGGGACGAAACCCGGTTCGAGCGGCGCATGGCGGCGTCACTGCTCGAAAAATTCGGCCGGGGGAGCGACAACTGGGTCGGCGAGTGGACGCCGGGACAGCCGTTTTCAAATTGCTTCTGGCTGAGGAACCCCAACTTTTATGTCGACGGGTTGATGGAGTATGACGCGGCCAAGCGCGAAACCGGAATTCGCCCGGACAAGCAATCTCGGATGTCCGAATTGCGTGCGGGGTGTCTGGCCGCCCCGGCGGTACAGCGTCATTTTTCCGATCCTGCCGCCGCCTGGGATGCGGCGCTGGCGCTGAACGATGGCGGGGTCGGCTACCTGATTTCCGCGCTCGAACGGGTTTGCAAGCCCGACAGCAAACTGCGCCAGATCGTGGCACAACTGGATCAGGCGCGGCAGGAGTTGAAACAGGCGCTCAGCCCGTTCCACGTGGCCGACGACGTCGAAACCCGCATCGAAGAAAAGAAACAGGTGGTAAGCCGCATCATCGACGATCTAGAAGAGGCATTGTCGCGGCATCGCTTTGGCGCGGTGCTCGCCTCGCTGATGGTCGATCAGGACGAGATCGAGGGGCGCATCGCGCGTGTGCCAAGCTCGATCCGGATTTCCAGCGCGGTCAGCGCGGCGGGTGCCGCCAACGGAGCGGCCGCCAGCGCGCCGGTGCTGCAACGCCCCGGACGACCTGCGCGCCCGGCTCCGGTTGCGCGCAGCGAGGCGTCCGAGCCAGCCGGTACCACCGATCCCTCTGATGTGCGCACCATGACACTGGAACAGTTTCAGTCCGAAACCGCGATCGAACTCTGGATCGACCGCATGAAGCAGTTCCGCGACGACCGCGCCCGCCGCAGCGCCTATGGATTGGGCGATACGACGGCAGGGGACCTGGTTGCCGAACTGATCCACGCGGCGCGTCGCACCGGGCTGGGCCCGGACACGGCAGCGGGTCTCAAGGAGATCAACTTTGGCCTGACAGTCGAGAAACAGGCACAGCCTGCGGCGATCCTCGGTGCCGAAAGCATCAACCGGTTTGTGTCGACCCTGGGTATGCTTGACCTGCCGGAAAGCGATCGTCCGCAGGTGCAGACGCCGGATGGTGGCACGAGGGCGATCTTCAGCGCGCCGCCTGCGGCGGACAGCGTGGACAACCTTCCCGCGACACCACGGGCTACGGCGGAACAGATGTGGACCGATTGGGTCTTTGCGCTGGATGCGGTGGCCCATGCGAACGCCAAGGATGGCGTGGGCGGGGAAATCAACATCGAACAGAACCTGCGCCTTGGGGAGATCCTCGCATCGCTCTCGGGAGCGCGTGCTGCATGAGCCTGCGGATACATCCCGATCCTCAGGAACCTGCCGGCGGCTATGCCTTCCTTGAACTGGAAGCCGACAGCCTGGCGGACGAACCGGTGCGGGTTGCGGTGTTCGATGCCTATGCGGAACGGTGGCTGGCGCCGCCAGAGGCAAACGGCGTCGGCGGCGCGGAGCCGCACTGGCAGAGCGAACGCCACGAATTCGGCCCCTACGAGGTTTATCGTCACGACGGTGCCGACTGGGTAAGGATCGGGCCGGAGATCGTCGATCAGCTCGGCGAATATGCGCCGCTGCGCTTCATGCTGGCCGATCAGGTACATGATACCGTCTGGCCCGACGATGTGCCGCCCCGTGCCGGCGCTGCGATGCTGGGCGGCTTGCAACCGGTGGGGCGCAAGCGGGCAGAACTCATCGACCGCCGCGTCGCGCCCGCCGTGATCGACGACCCGGATGACGACATGCGCGACGATGACGCGCAGGATGACGGGATCGCGGAACTGCCTGATCTGACAGGACCCGAGGACGCGGATAAGGCGCCGGGCGCGCGGCGCGGCCGGTTCTGGCTCGTGCTGCTGCTGGCTATTCTGATCGCGGCTGCGCTGGCGTGGTATTTCCGGCCCGAACCGGCCCCGGATCCCGCGCCGCGCGTCGTTGCGGAATCAGCGGCACCTTGCACCCGCGAGACGCTGGCGGCGACCGATGGGGGATTTGGTGCCATCGCCGAGGCCATTCGCGCCTGTGGATCGGATGTGCAACCGGACACCGCGCTGAGCCTTGTGGAAGAGGCCGCCGCACGGGACGATGCGGATGCGTTGTTGTTGTTCGGGGTGCTTTACGACGGAGAGGCGCTCGATCCGCGTATCGAAAACCTGACCGGGCTTACATTTGCGGATGATCCGGCGCAGGCGGTCGAATATTATGCCCGTGCGCGCGATGCCGGGTCCGGCGAGGCGCGCACGCGGCTTGAGCAGGCCTGCGCGCGGCTGGCCAGTGACAACGCGACCTTGGCAAGAGGGGCCTTTGATGATTTCTGTTCGTGATCGGGGTCGTTTCCGCACCGCCATCGCCGGCTGCCTGATCCTGCTGGCGCCGTTGGTGGCGGCGGGCGGGGTTCTGGCGCAGGGCGCGGACCGGCCCCTGCTCGTCGAGGGGCGCAAGACGGTCTATCAGCGGGTTCTGACCCGTCCTGGTGCGCTTGGCTATCCGGCGCCGGATGCGACGCCGTCGCGGGACTATTCCGCGTTTCAGCCGCTCTATGTCTACGAGGTCCAGCCGGGCTGGTTGCGGGTCGGCCCGTCGATCAACGGTGGAGCCGAATCGTGGGTTCGGGCCGACGCTACGGTGCCGTGGAAACAGAATATCGTTGCGGCCTTTACCAATCGCGCCGGGCGCGAGCGCCAGTTCATCTTCGATAGCGAAGAGCGGCTTCGCGGGCTGATGGAGCACGAAGCCCTGCGCGACATGCAGGCGCAGATGCTGGAAGAAATGGCGAGCGACAGCTTGAGCGACACGCGCGGCGTCGTTGCCGTGGAACCGGCGGAATATGTCAATATCGTCGATCGGCTGTACCTGATGCCGATTTTGGATTTCGTGCAGGATCTGCATCCGCTGAACTACGAGGAAAACCTCTTGATGAAGGTCGCCTCGGTGCCGTTGCGCGAAGCCGACGAACCGGCGCAGGCGCAGGCCGACAGCTTTGATGCGGGCATCGTGTTCGTCTTTGACACGACGCAGTCGATGGACCCCTATATCGCGCGCACGCAGGCGGCGGTGGAACAGGTCATTGACGATCTGCGGGGCACCGAGATCGGCGAGCGCGTGCAGTTTGGCGTCGTGGCGTTTCGCGACAACGTCGAAGCAGCGCCCGAGCTGGAATATCGCACCCGCACCTTGTTGCCGCTGCAACGCCGCCAGGACCAGACCCCGGTTGTTGCCACCATCCGTGCGGCCACGCGGGTGGCGCAGGCCAATTCTCCGGGCTTCAACGAAGACAGCCTTGCGGGGGTCGAGGACGCGGTCGATCTGACCGATTGGGACGGCGGCGGGCAGGATCCGTTTGATGCGCGTATCGTGATCCTGATCACCGATGCCGGCCCCAAGGATGTGCGCGATCCCAACGCCCGCAGCCAGATCGGTGTGAGAGAGCTGCAACGGGACGC
Organism: Sedimentitalea sp. XS_ASV28; assembly: GCF_041224545.1. Lineage (NCBI taxonomy): Bacteria > Pseudomonadati > Pseudomonadota > Alphaproteobacteria > Rhodobacterales > Paracoccaceae > Sedimentitalea > Sedimentitalea sp. XS_ASV28. The sequence goes on from NZ_JBGFGP010000090.1 coordinate 62,910, forward strand.
GCAGGACAAGGGTGTGGCGATCATGACCCTGCACCTGCAAACCCCGGCGGGGGGTGGCGCACAACACGCTTATGCGGCGGCGCAGTATCGGGAACTGTCCCGATTCCATGATGACACATTCTATTACGGGATCGCGGATGGTTCGCCCCAGGCGCTTCAGGACTCGGTCACGCGGCTGGTCACCGGTATCACCGACGTGATCCGCGTTGCCCGCGATGACAGGCCGGTGTTGGCTCCCGAGGACTCGGGGCAGGAGATGGTCAATCTCGGTCTTGCCTTGCAACTGGCCTATCTCGGGCGGCTGCGCGACACCCAGGCACCGGACGTGATCGAAGGATGGGTGTCGGAAAAGGCGGTCGAGGAGCCGACGAAACTTGCCATCGAACCCCGGTTGCTGGTGACCAAGAATGAAATGGCGACGATGGCCGACCTGCTGTCGCAACTTCTGACGCTGGGCGAACAGAGTCGCGATGCCGAGGACGCGGCCAGCTTTTTCACCCAGGTGCGCGATGTGGTCGCACGCATGGCGCAGAACCCCGACAGGCTGATCAATACCGAAAGCGACACGCTGGGCGGGGCGCTCGAATTTCTCGACGATCTGCCCTATGAGAGCCAGCTGATGCTGACCACCGAGGAACGCTGGGGGCAGAGCGCGATGAACCGGCGGGCCATTCTGGACGGGATGCGGCAAAAGCTGGTGCAATATCGCAAATGGTTGCTCGATCCCGAGGTCTGGACTGCGCTTTACGATGACGCGCCGGATGGCGAATACGTGTTCGCGATGCCGTTTGACGTATTGCCATAGGGGCGGCGGTGCGCGGATTGATCCTCACCAACGGGCTGATCGAACTGCGCGATGGCGACCGTGCGTTCCGGCTGTGTGTGGATCGGCTTGCGCTCGATCCGGGACAGGCGGTGGCGCTTACCGGGGCCAGCGGGTCGGGCAAGACGCTGCTGCTCGAACTGCTCGGCCTGTTGCGCCCGCCAGCTGCCGGAACCGGTTTTTCCTGCGACGGTCGCGATCTGGCCGCGCTTTGGGGCAGGGGGGCACGCAATCCGGAACTCGCGCGGATGCGTGGGCGCACATTCGGGTTTGTGCCCCAGACAGGCGGCTTGATGCCCTTTCTGACGGTTGCCGATAACATCGCCCTGCCGCAGCGCGTGACCGGGCGCGCCGATGCGGATTGGTGCGCGGCTTTGCAGGGCCGGCTCGGGCTTGCCGATGTCGCCGCATTGATGCCCGCTGCCCTGTCGATCGGTCAGCGTCAGCGCGTGGCCATTGCGCGGGCCCTGGCGCATCGTCCTCCCTTTGTCATCGCCGATGAACCGACGGCGGCGCTGGACAGCGACTCGGCTGATGTGGTGCTCGAACTCCTGCTTGCGACGGCAGCGGAACAGGGATGTGGCGTGATCCTGTCCAGCCACGACACGACGCGCATCGCACGCTTTGGAATGCCGCGCCTCATGCTCGGCACCCACGCGGAAAACGGGGTGGTGACCAGCAGGCTGGAGCCGATGCCATGCTGATCGCGAGCCTTGCGTGGCGCGACCTGATGCGCGATCGGTTCTTCCTGTTCTGCAACGTGGCGATCATGGTTGGCATCCTTGTGCCGCTGCTCGTGTTGCTGGGCGTCAAGAACGGCGTGTATGCGGCGCTGATCGGCGAGATGATGGCGGATCCTGCGAGCCTTCAGATCGACACCCAGGGCAACGCATCGTTCGTGGACAATGACCTGTCGCCCCTGCGCGATTGGCCCGAGGTTGCGTTCATGACGCCCAAGGTGCGCGGGCAGTTCGATTTCATGAATGTACGCGCCAAGGGGGGGCGTCGCATGCGCCCGGCGCTGGTCGTGCCAACCGGTGAGGGCGATCCAACCTTGCCGGATGGGGTGCGAGTCAGCGGCAAAGCGGTCGCCGTCAGCGCGCAATTGGCCGCGCAACTCGATCTGCAGGCCGGTATCGAACTGCAATTGATCAGCCAGGCCGAGGGCCGACCAAGGCAGCTGGTCCTGCCCGTCACCGTGGCGGCCGTCCTGCCCGAAGCGGCCGTTGCCGGTCGCGCGGTTCTGGTGCCGTTCGAGATGCTGGATCTGATCGAGGCGTTTTATGACTCCTACAGCCTGCCGGACTACGGTATCACCGGCACCCGTGATCTGGCCGAGCGGGTTCCGTCTTATGAAGGCGTTCGTGTCTATGCCCGCAGCCTTGAGGATGTGGCCGCGTTGCAGGCGCGCATCGAGGACCATCTGTCAATCGGGACCTCCGCCCGCACGCGCGAGATCGAGAGCCTGCTGGGGCTGGGTCGCAAGTTGAACCTGGCGCTTGGACTGACCGCCGCGCTTGCGGCCCTGGGCCTGGGCGCAGCACTGGTGCTCGGCTTCTGGTCGGATGTCAGTCGCAAGAAGGTGGTTCTGGCAGGAATCGCACTGTTGGGGATCCCCGGACATGCGCTGGCGCTGTTTCCGGTGATACAGGCGCTGATCACCTCGGTTTTTGGACTTGTCGTCTCATTCCTGCTCTATCTTGGGGCCGGGCGCATCGCGGAGGCCATGTTCGGTCGGGGTCTGCCGGGCGGCGCGCCGCTGACATTGATCCCGCTCTGGCAAGGGGTCGCGATTTGCATCGGCGTTCTCGTGCTGGTGCTCGGCGCGGCGGGGATCGCGGCCTGGTCGGCACAGCGGCTCGACCCCGCGAGCGTCCTGCGAGAGGGGATGTGACGATGCGCCTCTGGCTGTTGGCCTGTTGGACGTTGTTGGCATCGCCGCTTGCGGCACAGGAGTCATGGCCGCGTGATCTGGTCGATCCGGCGTTCGAAACCGCCCCGGCCGATCTGATGCTGCCAATGCCCTGCGGCGCGGCGATGGCATTTCAACAGGTCAATGTTCCGGTCGAGGCCGATGATCCTCTGGCCGACCGCCGGGTCCGGCTGGGCCAGACCGGGGATCAGACCGGGTATTCCGACTATCTGCTACCTGCCTATCTGCGTGGCCCGTTCCTCGACCAGGCCACCGGGACAACACATTATTTCGTCGCCCGCTATGAGCTTACGCGGGGCCAGTACCGGGTATTGATGGGCGATTGCGATCCGCCGACCCGTACCGACCGGCTGGCGCAGGGCGGGCTTGGCTGGCTCGATGCGGCGGCGCTGGCGCAGAGCTACAACGAATGGCTGCTACAGAATGCGGCCGAACGCTTGCCCCGCGCCGATGGCATTCCCGGTTTCCTGCGCCTGCCGACCGAGGCGGAATGGGAATATGCGACCCGTGGTGGCGCGCGGGTGGATGCGACCTTGTTTCCGGCCCCGTTGTTCTTTGGCAACGGAGACATGCGGGAATACGCGCTATTTCAGGGCGGCGGCGCGTCTCGCGGAACGCTGGGGCCCGTGGGTCTGCGCAAACCCAACCCGCTGGGTTTGTTCGATGTCTATGGCAATGCTGAGGAACTCATGCTCGAGCCCTTTCGCCTGAACGCGGTCGGGCGGTTCGGGGGACAGGTCGGGGGTATCGTCACGCGCGGCGGATCCGTGCTGTCCACGGCCGATCAGATTTACAGCGCGCAGAGGACCGAATATCCGCCCTATGATATCGACAAGGGCACACCATTGCGGGGTGAAACCTTTGGCCTGCGTCTGGTTCTTGCGGCCCCGATTGCGACAAGCGATCAAAGGTTGAACCGCATTCGCGAGCGCTGGATGGAACTGGCCAATGCCGACGCGGTCGAAACCGATGCAGACCCGGTTGCCCGTATCACCACGTTGATCGAGGCCGAAATCGACCCGAGACGCCGTGACGAACTGAACGATCTCAAGCTCGAATTCCGGCGTGCCCGCGACCGGACCCAGACCGCGTTGCAACAATCGGCGCGGGCAACCCTGCTCGCCGGTGCGGTGTTTGTCGAGTCGCTTGACGAGAATGCCGCAGATATAACCAGCAAGGCGAGCAATATCCGGATGCTTGTCGATCTTCAGCGCGCCGGCGACAACAGCGCGCTCTATGGCCGGCAGGTCGAAAAGCACGTCGCGGAAATCAAGCAGATGCGCCACGTGCAATCCACCTATCTGCTGTCTTTTCGCGCGGCATTGGAAACCCTGGCAACGGATATCGAGACGGCGGATCGCAACGCCGCCTATGGCGTGCTGCGCGAGGAGCTTGCCCTGTCCGATCGGGAAAACACCTTGCGGACACTTGAACGGTTCTGGGACGATCTCGCGACTTACGAGTCCCGTCCGGACATGAGCCCCGCGCAATTGCTTGAGGTTGCCCTGCGCTGAGCATCGGCGCCGGACTCTTCACTTTGCAGCCAGAAAACGCCGTTACACGCGCATTTCAGCCTGCGAATCTTGACAAGACGGGCGATGAATGGTCCGCTATGCGCGTGAGAATTGGTATTTCAACCGCAAAGGACGCTTGGCCGGGATCGTCCCCCTTCCTGAGCGTCCTTAAAAGCGCGAGGTTAAAATTATGTTCAGCAAGAAATTAATGACGTCTTTCGTGATCGCCAGCATGATCGCCGTACCGGCTCAACGTGCCGTGGCGGGGGATGCAGGCAAAATCCTGGGTGGCGCGCTGTTGGGTGCGGCCATCATGCATGGTGTCCAGCAGAACAAGCAGCGCCAGCGCACGACCACCACACGCCGAACCTATAGCAGCGGTATTTCGTCGGCGCAGCGGGCCGAGAACCGCCAGGTTCAAACATCCCTGAACTACTTCGGCTATCATGTCGGAACGGTTGACGGATCTCTGGGACGCATGAGTCGTGCCGGCATCTCGCGTTATCAGGCCGATATGGGATTCCAGCCCGATGGGTATCTGGACACCTATGAAAAGGACTTTCTGCTGAGCAGTTACCAGCGCGCGCTGGCCAGCTCGTCGGTTCCGCCCTACAACCAGATCGTCGCAAGCCAGGGCTATGCGGGCCTGTTGCGGACCTATCGGAACGAGCAACTGGGTATCCAGACGCCCAATCCGAATATTCAAAGCGCCGCGGCGCAGGCCCCTGCACCCGCACCGGCCCCGGTGGCGGTCGCCCCGGTTGCTGCGGTCGCTCCGGCTCCGGCACCCGCACCAGCCCCGGTTGCGACGCAACCCGAGCCGGTCACGGCACGGGCGGACACCGGTGCTTTGCCGGATTTCACTTTTGGCCAGGTGCCGAAATCGGTGAATGAGTATTGCAACGAAATCAACGTGCTGACCGCAGCCAATGGTGGCATCACCACGGCGGGCCGGGTGACGGATGCCGAGTTCGCTCTGAGTGAGCAATTTTGTCTCGCGCGGACCCATGCCATGGCAGAGAGCACGTCGATCGTGTCGACGATCCCGAACATGACAGAGGCGCAGATTTCGCAGCAATGCGAGGGACTGTCGCAGGCGATCGCGCCACATATGGCGGCGCTCGACACCGCGCAGCCCGACAAGGTTGTGGGCGATACCGCCGGGTTCCTGAAGAATTCGGGCCGCCCGATGGATCAACTGGTTTCGGCGGGCAAGGTTTGCCTGGGTGTGGGCTATCGCACCGACAATGCGGCGATGGCGCTGGCGTCTTCCGTGTTGCTCGCCTCTGCCGGTCAGCGTGGATATGGCGAAATGGTCAGCCACCACACGCGTGAAGGTTTCGGGACGGCCAAGGCGTCGTCGCAGCAATCCGGCGCGTGGATGAACCTTGCCCTGGAGGCGTCTGCCGCTGGCGGATCACCCGTTCTGGGGCAATCGTCGGATCGTGTCGCCGTTCTCAGGGAAGCGATGCAGGGCGGCAGTTCAGGGTCGAATTCGGCAGCACTTCCGGTATTCACGGTTCCGTCGAACAACTAAAGCGTTTCGCGATTGACTTGAAACATCTGGTATAACCTGACGCGTTGAAATCTTTGATTTCAGGCAGCGTTAGGTGATTCAGGTTTATCGCGAAATGCTATAGGGGCGGGCCAAACGACCTGGGCAAGCAACGCATCAAAAGACCCCGGCAAGCGACAAGCCCGCCGGGGTCTTTTTTGCGCAGAAGGCACTGCGTGTGCCGTATTCGCTGGAAATGCAAAATCTGACCCGAAACTTCCGCGATTGCCTTGGAAATGCGAACTCGCCTAGCGCGTCGATATATCTAGGTTGAGTTCGCGTTGCGTGAGTCGGGTTCATCGCGAAACGCGTCAGATTTTCTTCTTGAGGATTTCCTTGCGCTTCTTTTCGTATTCTTCCGGCGAAATGGCGCCGGCATCAAGTGCGGCTTTCAAATCCGTGAGTTCCTGACCCGTAGTGGTGGTTGTCATGTTCGTCGTATTCCGCGCGCCGCCGCCGCCACAGGCCGAAACCGTGGCAAGTGACAGGATGAGAATGCCGCTGATCGCGATGCGTTGCATGATTATTCCTTGCTGCTCTGTGGGTCGTGCCGCATGAGTATATCCACCGATTTGCATCGACAAGGTTAACGCGCGATACGCGGAGCGGAAATTCAGTGCGCACGTTCTGATATCAGGACTGGAATTTCCCGGGCAAACCGGTCAGCGTGAGTTGACTGCAGTATTCGGAGACCCGGCATGATCATCGTTCACCACCTCAACAATTCGCGCTCGCAACGGATACTCTGGCTGCTTGAGGAACTGGGTCTGGAGTACGAGATCAAGACCTATAAAAGGGATCCGGAAACCAACCTCGCGCCGCCGGAATTGCTGGACATTCATCAACTCGGCAAGTCGCCCATGATCGAAGATGATGGCCGCCTGATCGCCGAAAGCGGCGCAATTGTCGAATATATCTGTTCGCGCTATGCGAACCATATGGTGCCGCCGGTCGATAGCGATGCTTGGATCACACATCAGGAGTTGATGCATTTCGCCGAAGGATCGGCGATGACGCCGATTCTGCTGGCGCTTTATGTCGGTAAACTCGGCGCGGCCGGCGCGCCCCTTGGTCCGCGGATCGAGCAGCAACTGGGAGTGCATTTCAATTACATGGAAGCGGTCCTGCGCCCGTCCGGGCACTTCGTGCTCGATGATCTGTCGGCGGTGGATATCATGATGAGCTTTCCGGCCGAGGTCGCCGTGCGTCAGGGACGGGGCGACGCGCATCCGAAGCTGGCCGAATTTGTCGAACGGATCCATGCGCGCCCCGGATTTATCCGGGCGCTGGAGCGCGGCGGCAGCTATGCCTTTGCATGAAGCCCGAAGCAGGTGCCGCGGGCCTATCCGCCCTTGAGCCTCTGCATCAGGAACACTTCGCTGTCCGGCTGAACCGGTTCTGTCAGGCTGCTTGCGATGACCCGGCCATCCACCGCGACCGACACGCCGGCATCAATGGCATCCTGTAGTCCCGGATGGGCCCTGACGAGGCCCTCAAGGACCTCGCCAACGGTTTCCGCCTCGACCTCGACCTTGTCCTTGCCATCGGCAAGGGCACGCAGGCCGGACCAGAGGTTGACCTCAACCATCCCGCTGCCGTTCCAGCGCCGCGAGAATGCGGGGCGGTGACATCGGCAATTCGCGCAGGCGCACGCCCGCCGCCGCCGAGACCGCATTGGCGATGGCCGCCAGCGGCGGGCAGATCGAGGTTTCACCGACGCCGCGCACACCGTAAGGGTGGCCCGGGTTCGGGACCTCGACAATGACCGTGTCGATCATCGGCAGATCGCTTGCCACCGGGATGCGATAATCAAGGAACACGGCGTTTTGCAGGCGTCCGTCATCGCCATAGATGTATTCCTCGTTCAGCGCCCAGCCGATGCCCTGTGCGGCGCCGCCCTGATATTGCCCCTCGACATAGGTGGGGTGAATCGCCTTGCCCGCATCCTGCACAACGGTATAGCGCACGACGCTGGTCTTGCCGGTTTCCGGATCGACCTCGGCATCCACGATATGGGTGGCAAAGCTGACGCCGGCGCCTTCGGGCGTGGCCTCGAAATGACCAACGATGGGCCCACCGGTCGCCCCCATGCGTCTGGTGATCTGATCGATCGGCATCGGGTCGAAATCACCTGCGTTGGGACCGGACGGCACGGCGCAGCCGTTTTCCCATTTGACCGCATCCTCTGGGATACCCCATTTTGCAGCGGCACGGGCGCACAGTTTCCTGACCGCATCGCGTGCTGCTTCTATTGTCGCAAGACCGCTGGCATATGTCACGCGGCTGCCGTGACTGACCTCGTTATACCCGAGCGTCGCGGTGTCGGCGATGGTGACGCGGATGTTCTCATAAGGGATACCCAGTTCTTCCGCCGCCATCAGCGCCATGGATGCCCGGCTGCCGCCGATATCCGGTGTGCCCACCGCGAGCTGCGCGGTGCCATCCTCGGAAAGTGCAAGCGTGACAGCGGTTTCGCCGCCGTGGTTGAACCAGAAACCGCAGGAGATTCCGCGCCCCTGGCCGGGTTTCAGCGGTGCGGAATAATGCGGATGTGCCTTGGCCGCCTCAAGCGTTTCCACCAGACCGATCTGGTCGAACATGGGACCAAAGCTCGCCTTGGTGCCCTTTTTAGAGGCGTTCTTGAGCCGGGTTTCGATCGGATCGAGATCCAGTTTCTTGCACAGTTCATCGATCACCGATTCCACGGCAAAGGCGGCCATGGGCGAGCCGGGCGCGCGGTAGGCGGCCTGTTTGGGGCGGTTGGTGATCACGTCATAACCAACCTGGTGAACGTGCTTGAGCGCATAGGGCGCAAAGGCGCACATGGCGGTGAATTCCATGGGTGCACCGGGAAAGGCCCCGCCTTGCAGGCGGAACACGCCCTGCGCGGCGGTAATGGTGCCGTCCTTCTTCATGCCGATCTTGATGTCCATGGATGTGGACGCCGTGGGGCCGGTCGCCTTGAACACATCCGGGCGCGGCATCACCAGCTTGACCGGCTTGTTGGTCTTGCGCGCGAGCGCGAGGGCAACCGGTTCGATGAACACCGCCGTCTTGCCGCCAAAGCCGCCGCCGATCTCGGAGGCCGTGACGCGCAGGTTGGCTGTTTCGATTCCGAGCAGGGCGGCGCAGATTTTCTGTACGTTCCAGTGACCCTGGGTGCAGCACCACAGCTCGCCCTTGCCGTCACCGCCCAGCGTGGCGAGACAGGCATGGGGTTCGATGTATCCCTGGTGGGTGGCTTCTGTACGGAAGTGATCCTCGATCACGAGGTCAGCCTCGGCAAAGCCGGCCTCCACATCGCCATGACCGCTTTCGTGATAGCGCACGACATTGGGGTGCAGCCCCTCGGGCACCGATTTGTCGGCCGCACCCTCCCGGATCACCGGTGCGTCATCGGCCATCGCCGCATCGACATCGGTGACATGGGGCAGGACCTCGTATTCCACCTCGATCAGCTTGGCGGCATCCCGCGCGATCAGCGCGCTGGTCGCGGCAACGGCAGCAACCGCATGACCGTCATACAGCGCGGTGTCGCCCGCCATGACGTTTTCAAGAATGTTCCAGTTTTCGCCGGTCAGGCCGGTCGCAAAATCAGCACGGGTCACCACCGCCTTGACCCCGGCAAGCGCCTCGGCCTTGCTGGAGTCGATCTTCTTGATGCGGGCATGGGCGTGGGGGCTGCGCACGATGGTGGCGAACAGCATGCCGGGCGCGGTGACGTCGGCGCCGAAACGCGCGCGCCCCGTGACCTTGTCGAGCCCGTCCGGCCGGTTCGGTCGTGTGCCGACCTGAGTGAATCCGCTGGTTTTTCGATCGTCAAGTGCCATCACGATGCCTCCCGCATCTCTGCCGCCGTATCCATCACGGCGCGAATGATCTTGTCATAGCCGGTGCAGCGGCAGAGGTTGCCCGCCAGCCAGTAGCGTACCTCGGTCTCTGTCGGGTCCGGGTTCTTTTCCAGCAGCGCCTTGGTCGCGACCAGAATGCCGGGGGTGCAGATCCCGCATTGCAACGCGGCATATTCGATGAATTTCTGTTGCAGGGGATGCAACTCTTCTCCGGTGGCCATGCCCTCGATGGTGGTGATTTCGTGCCCGTCGGCCTCGGCCCCCAGCATCAGGCAGGAACAGACAAGGCGCCCGTCCAGCGTGACCGAACAGGCCCCGCAATCGCCGGTGCCGCATCCTTCCTTGGCACCGGTCAGTCCAAGCCGGTCGCGCAGCACGTCCAGCATGGTTTCGCGCGGGTCGCACAGGTACTCGACCTCGTCGCCGTTGATCGTGGTTGTGACGTGTATCTTGCTCATGATCAGCTGTCCTTCTGGCCCGTGGCGCGGGCATAGGCGATCCGGGCGGCGCGTTGCGCCAGAACGCCTGCAACATGGGTGCGGAACTTGATTGTGCCGCGTTTGTCATCAATCGGGGAACAGGCGGCGCTGGCGGCCTCCGAGAGCGCGGCCAGCGCTGCGTTGTCCAGCGTGGTGCCGATGATCGCCTGTGCCGCCTCCTCGACCAGCAGCACGGTCGGCGCCACCGCGCCGAGGGCAACGCGGGCCTCGGTGATGGTGTCGCCGTCAACGCGCAGGTTGATACCGCAACCGACAACCGCGATGTCCATCTCGGTGCGCGGAATGAACCGAAGATAGGCGTCGCCTCCATTCTCGCCGCGCGGCGGCAGTGTGACCCGGGTGATCATCTCGCCACTGGCGAGGCTGGTCTTGCCCGGACCAGTGGGAATGTCTTCGACGGCGACCTCACGCGTCCCGTCCAGGCCGCTCACCGTCACGGTTGTGCCGGCGGCGACCATCGCGGGAACGGCGTCGGCGGCAGGCGAGGCGTTGCAGAGATTGCCCACCATGGTGCAGCGCCCCTGAACCTGCGTCGAGCCGATCAGGTCGGTGGCCTCGACCACGCCGGGCCAGTCACGGCCCAGTTCTGCATGTTCTTTCATTTCGGCCCCGGATACGGCGATTCCGATCTGCCAGCCGCCTTCGGGCGTGCGGGTGATATCCTTGACGCCATCGATGCACTTGACGTTGATCAGGGTGTCCGGGGTCAGGATGTCGGCACGCATCTGGACGAGCACATCCGTGCCCCCCGCGAGAAAGCGTGTCACGCCGTCGGCCTGCGTGGCGATTGCGATTGCGTCATCGAAACTGGTCGGGGTGTGGTACTGCATGTGTCGGGCTCCCGCTGGACTTGCGCCGCAACTGTTTCAGATCGCGCGGGCAACGGCAACACCCCGCAGACGGATTGCATCGCGCCTGGACCTGCGCTTAGGATCAGGCCAGATCAGCAGGGGGCAGGACATGACAGAGTTGAACGGCGCAGAGAGTCTTGTGCGGTCGCTGATCGCCAGCGGCGTGGATACCTGTTTCACCAATCCGGGAACGTCAGAGATGCATTTCGTGGCGGCGCTGGACAAGGTGCCGGGAATGCGGTCGGTTCTTGCGTTGTTCGAAGGCGTTGCGACAGGCGCGGCGGACGGCTATTTCCGGATGGCGGAAAAACCGGCCTGCACGCTGCTGCATCTGGGGCCGGGGCTGGCGAACGGGCTGGCCAACCTGCACAATGCGAAAAAGGCCGGCTCCGGCGTGGTCAACATCGTCGGCGAACATGCGGCCAGCCATATCGAGCTCGATGCGCCGCTGACCTCGGATATCGCCGGTATCGCCCGCCCGATGTCGCATTGGGTACATGCCTCGATCAGCGCCGCAGACGTGGGTGCCGACGCCGCGCGCGCGGTACAGGCGGCACGCACCCCGCCGGGGCAGGTGGCGACGCTGATCCTGCCCAGCGACACGGCCTGGACGTCGGGCGGGCAGGTGGCCGAGCCCTTTGCCGTGCCCGAGCGTGGCCATCTCGATACCGCCGCGCTGGACCGTGCGATTGCGGCGCTGGACGGGCCCGACAGTCTGCTCTTGCTCGGCGGTCGTGCATTGACCGAAGCAGCGTTGGAGACGGCGGGGCGGATCGCGGCGCAAACCGGGTGCGCGTTGCTGTCCGAGTGGTCCAACGCCCGGATGGAGCGGGGCGCGGGGCGGGTTGCCGTTGGCAAGGTGCCTTATCCGATAGATCTCGCGCTTGAGGCGCTCGACAGATACCGACGCATCGTCCTTGTCGGCGCGCGTGCGCCCATCGGGTTCTTCGCCTATCCGGGCAAGCCTGCGATCCTGAGCCGCGACGGTGCCGAGATCATTTCGCTCGCCGGGGCAGGGGATGATCTGGCCGGAACGCTCGAGGCGCTGTCGGATGCAGTTGGCGCCTCGCGGATGGCTCCGAGCGGTGTCGGCACCCGTCAGGACATTGCTCTGCCACAAGGGGCGGCGACCCCGGAAACGATCGCTGCGGTTCTGGGGCGGACGATTCCCGAACACGCCATCGTGGTGGACGAGTCGGTGACCACCGGGCGCGGGTTCTTTGCGGCGACCACCGGGGCCGCGCCGCACACATGGCTGAACAATTGTGGCGGTTCCATCGGGTATGGCCTGCCGGTGGCCATCGGTGCGGCAATTGCCTGTCCGGATCGCAAGGTTCTGGCGCTGACCGGCGATGGAAGCGCGATGTACACGCCACAGGCGCTCTGGACGATGGCACGCGAGCAACTGGATGTGACCATCGTGATTTTTGCCAACCGCAGCTATGAAATCCTGCGCGGCGAGCTGACCAATGTCGGTGTCCGCAATCCGGGCCCGCGTGCCATTGACATGCTGTCGCTGAGCCGGCCCGACCTGGGCTGGGTCGGGATGGCGCGGGCGATGGGGGTTGACGGGTGTCGTGCCGGGGATGCGCCCGGGCTCGAGGCCGCGATCAAAACCGGTCTGGCAAAGCCGGGTCCGTACCTGATCGAGCTGGAGTGCTGAACCGCGATGCCCTGCGACCGGCGGGCCGCCGGTCGTTGCGCTTTTCGGATCGGGGGCCGCAACCGCGTTGCGGCGCGCCGGTCTCAGAACGGAATTTCGTCGTCCATGTCGCGTGAGGAAGGCGCGCTCTGACCGCCGCCATACTGGTTGTCCTGCGGGCCGCTGTCATATCCGCCCCCCTGGCCGCCGCCATAGCCTCCCTGGCCTCCGCCGTAGCCACCACCGCTGCCGCCGCCGCCATCGCGACCGTCGAGCATGGTCAGCGTGCTGCCGAACCCCTGCAGGACGACCTCGGTCGAGTAGCGATCCTGTCCCGACTGGTCCTGCCATTTGCGTGTCTGCAACTGGCCCTCGATATAGACCTTGCTGCCCTTGCGCAGATATTGTTCCGCGACCCGCACCAGCCCTTCGTTGAAGATCGCGACCGAATGCCATTCGGTCCGCTCGCGCCGTTCACCGGTATTGCGGTCCTTCCATGTTTCGGACGTGGCGATCCGCAGGTTGCAGACCTTGCCGCCGTTCTGAAACGTGCGCACTTCGGGATCGCGGCCAAGGTTTCCGATGAGAATGACTTTGTTGACTGAGCCGGCCATGGCGCTTCCTGTTCCTGTGAGTTGTAGACTGACTGCGAATCCTGACGATCCGGTTTGCGCCAGCCTATACGTCCGGCGCCGGGGATAAAACATTGGAAAAACCCGTCGTGACGCCGATGTCTGGTCTTTCCGGACGAATTGGGTATATTGCGCGCCGAGGAACAGTGAGCAGGAAGTGAACCGGATGCGCATGTTGGCGTTGACGATTGCGATTGCCGGGCTGGGAATGACACATGCCGCAAAGGCGGACATGTTCTCGACCCGGGGCAAGCGGGACCTCTTTGCGTCGCAGACCCGGGTGCTGGATGGACGCGCAGCCAAGCAATACGCCAACTCGGCCCGGCTGAAGCCACCCACGATCCACACACCGAGCAAGGGCGGCGTTCAGACCTATCGCGGCAAATACCGTGGCAAGTACCTGAACATGGCCAAGGAAGCGGCCCGGCGTCATAATGTGCCCGAGGAATTGTTCGCCCGGCTGGTGCAGCAGGAATCCGGCTGGAACCCGAACGCACGCTCGCACAAGGGGGCGCTCGGATTGGCGCAGTTGATGCCGTCCACCGCTCGCGCCCTGGGGGTCGATCCCCGGGACCCTTACGAAAACCTGGATGGCGGCGCACGATACCTGGCCCGCCAGTATCGGGAATTTGGATCATGGCGCCTGGCGCTGGCCGCCTATAATGCCGGCCCGGATGCGGTCAAGAAACACGGCGGCGTTCCCCCCTACAAGGAAACCAAGAATTACGTAAAGGTGATCTGGGGCAGCTAAAGCGCTTCGCAATTGATTTGAAACATCTGGTATCACCTAACGCGTTGAAATCCTTGATTTCAGGCAGGGTTAGGTGATTCAGGTGTATCGCGAAACGCTATAACGCGCACTCCGCGACGCGCACCACCGGCCCGTTTAACGGCGAAAGGGGCCGGCGTCGGTAACGTCTATTCGGCGGCGACCTTGATCACCGGTTCCATTTGTGCGAGTTTTTCGTCGCTCAGGTGGCATTTGATCTGGTGATCGCCTGCCAGCATCCGGATCGGTGGCACCTCGGTTTCGCAGAGATTGCCGGGCACTTCGGATTTCCAGCGGCAGCGGGTCTGGAACGGGCAGCCGCTGGGCGGGTTCATCGCCGAGGGAATGTCGCCCTCAAGGACGATATGTTTCTTTTCGACCGACGTGTCGGCGATGGGAACCGCAGAGAGCAGCGCCTCGGTATAGGGGTGATAGGGCGGCGCAAACACCTGATCGGTGGTGCCAAGCTCGACCACGTGGCCGAGGTACATCACCATGACCCGATCCGACAGATACCGCACGATCGAGAGGTCATGGCTGATGAACAGCAACGTGGTTTTCTCGTTGCGCTGGATTTCCATCAACAGATCGGTCACGGCGGCCTGCACCGACACGTCGAGCGCCGAGACCGGTTCGTCCGCGACCACGATCCGTGCGCCGCCGGCAAAGGCACGGGCGATGCCCACACGTTGTTTCTGGCCGCCGGACAGCTGCCGTGGCATCCGGTCGGCAAAGGCCCGGGGCAGCTTCACCAGATCGAGCAATTCGAGCATTCGGGTCCTGCGTTCGGCCTCGCTGTTGCCGATGCCGAAAATTTCGAGCGCACGAATGATCTGGCGACCGACCGTCATCGACGGATTCAGCGTGTCGAACGGGTTCTGGAACACCATCTGTATGTCGCTGACCGTCTTGGTATCGCGCTTTTCGATGGGCACCTGTTCGATGTTGCGGTTGTCGAGCAGGATTTGTCCTTCGGTCGCGGTTTCCAGACCCATCAGCACCTTGGCAAAGGTGGACTTGCCGCAGCCCGATTCACCGACGATGGCCAGTGTCTCGGATTCGCGCGCCTCGAAACTCAGGGTTTCGTTGGCCTTCACCACTTTCGTGCTGCCACCGCCGAATATCGCATTGGCAGCGACCTCGTAGTATTTCTTGAGCTTGTCCATCTTGAGGACGACCTGGCCGATCTCGCCTTTCTCCTTGGTTTCGGCCATTTCCACGGGTGCGCTCCAGTCGATTTCCCGGAACTTGAGACAGCGCGTGTGGTGGCGGTCATTGCCGGGCACAGGCTCCATCATGATGTCGCCCTGGTCGCAGCGTCCGGCCTCGAAATAATCGCAGCGCGGACCGAAATTGCACCCCGTGGGCCGTTCGTGGGGTAGCGGGAAGTTGCCGGGAATTGCCACCAGCGGGCGGGTGTTCTTGTCGGCACCGGGCAACGGGATCGACCGGAACAGGGCCTGGGTATAGGGATGTTGCATCTCGTCAAACACGTCCCCGATACTGCCGCGCTCGACGGCCTCGCCAGAATACATCACGCAAATCCGGTCGCATGTTTCCAGCACGAGACCCAGATTGTGCGAGATGAACAGCATCGACGTGCCGTATTTGCGGCCCAGATCCTTGACCAGTTCGACAATTGCCGCCTCGACCGTCACATCCAGCGCCGTGGTGGGTTCGTCCAGGATCAGAAGCGCCGGTTCCGACATCAGGGCCATGGCGATCACGATGCGCTGCTGCTGACCGCCGGAAAGCTGGTGGGGAAAGGAATTGAGGATGCGTTTGGGGTCGGGCAGCTTGACGTCGGTGACCACCTGCAGCGCGCGCTCATAGGCGTCTTTGCTGGAAAGCCCCTGATGGATCATCGGCACTTCCATGAGCTGTTTGCCGATCTTCATCGCCGGGTTCAGCGAGGCCATTGGTTCCTGGTAGATCATGGCGATCTCGCTGCCCCGGATGTCGCGCAACTCCTCTTCGCTCATAGAAGACAGATCGCGGCCCTTGAACTTGATCGAGCCGCCGACGATGCGGCCATTCTTGCCGAGATCCTGCATCACGCCGAGCGCGACGGTGGATTTTCCGCATCCGGACTCCCCGACAAGTCCGACAGCCTCGCCGGGTTGCACGGTCACCGAGAAATCCATGACCGCCGGGATCTCCCGCAACCGGGTGAAGAACGAGATCGACAGTTTGTCGATTTCCAGGATTGGTCCGTCAAAGTCCCATTTTGCCATGATCTTCTCCCCGTACAGGTTCTTTTTCTTGCTTCAAATATCCCGGGGGTCCGGGGGCTGGCCCCCGGTCCGGCCTTCGAAATCAGTCCCTCAGACTTTCTTCGCGCAGACCATCGGCCAGCAGGTTGAGCCCCAGAACGAGACTCAGCAATGCAAGCGCCGGGGGCAGGGCGGGATGCAGGTAGATCGACAGGAGCTTGCGCCCCTCGTTGATCGTGCTGCCCCAGTCCGGGCTTTCCGGTGGCAGGCCAAGGCCAAAGAAACCGAGTGTTCCCAAAAGGATGGTCGTATACCCGATGCGCAGACAGAAATCGACGATCAGCGGTCCGCGCGCATTGGGCAGGATTTCCCACAGCATGATGTACCATGGTCCTTCGCCCCGGGTCTGCGCCGCAGCCACGTAGTCGCGCGTCTTGATGTCCATCGCCAGTCCGCGCACGATGCGGAAGACCGTCGGCGAGTTGACGAACACCACCGAGACAAAGACCACGAGAATGCCGCCGGGAATGTCGAACGCGTCGAGCACGTCCGGCAGGATTGCGATCTTGGTGCCAGACTCGGAAATCAGCGACAGGTAGAGCCAGAGCATCACGCCCAGCACCGCGATGAGCAACGGCGTGCGAAACCGCGGCTGCGTATAATAGCGCGAGTTCAGCAACACGCCCACAAAGACGATGGGAAAGACGAAGAGCACGGTGGCCATATAGTTCGGCACGCCCGTCGCCACGATTTCCGGAGTCACCAGCAGGTAAAAGAGCAGGATCACCGGAAAGGCGAGGATCAGGTTGGCGAGGAAGGACAGAAACGTGTCGAGCCGGCCGCCGTAATACCCCGCAGGGAGCCCGAGCGTGATACCGACCATGAAGGCAAACAGGGTTGCGAGAGGCGCGATCTGCACCACCACCCAGGCCCCCTTGACCATGCGGCTGAAAACGTCGCGTGCAAGATTGTCGCCGCCAAGCAGATACCAGGCATACTCTCCGCTCTCCGGGTCTGGCAGCGGAGTGCCGGGCACCTTGTTCTTCATGCCGGAAATCTGCGCCAGCGGATCATGGGTCACGATCAGGTCGAAGGCGCCGAAGATGCCGGTGAATACCCAGAACATCACAAGCGCAAAGCCGACCATGCCGATCGGGCTGTCAAAGAGTTTGCCGTAAAGCCCGAGCTTGCGCTTGAAGGTGATCGAGACGGTAAACAGGATGACGAGCGCGATCCAGACCGGAATGAACTGATAGAGGACGCGAAGGATGATGTCGAATGTGCCGAGAGGTTCCATGTTCTCTGTCCTCCCTCAGGAAATACGGATGCGCGGGTTGAGGTAGACATAGCCGATATCCGATATCAGCTGGGTCACCAGCACCACGATCACGGAGACCACCGAAACCGCAAGCAGCAGTTCGATGTCGTTATTGCCGGCGGCCTGCACCAGAACCCAGCCAAAGCCCTTGTAGTTGAAGAGCGTCTCGACGATGACGACGCCGTTCAGAAGCCAGGGAAATTGCAGCATGATGACCGTGAAGGGCGCGATCAGCGCGTTGCGCAGCGCGTGTTTCAGGACGATGTCGCGGAATTTCACGCCCTTCAGACGCGCGGTGCGGATATATTGCGCGGTCATGACCTCGGTCATGCTGGCGCGGGTCATGCGGGCGATGTAGCCCATGCCATAGAGCGAGATCGTCAATACCGGCAGAAAGAAATTCTCGAAATTGGCGCTTTCCATCGCCGAGGTCGCGGTGCCCTTGAACCATTTCAGCCCCACCGCCGACGAGGTAAAGACCGCGATGAAGATCACGCCCGAGACATATTCGGGGGTTGCCGTGGTGATGATGGAAAAGGTTGAAAGGGTACGGTCGGTGACCGAGCCTTCGCGCATGCCCGCGAGCACACCGATCAGCAAGGCGCTCGGCACCATGAGAACCAGAACCCAGAACATCAGCTTGCCCGTCAGCCCGAGACGTGTCGAGATGATGCCTGAAACCTCGTCCTTGAACACGGTGGAATAGCCCCAGTCGCCTTGCAGGATGCCACAGAACCTCGGGGCATCGGCGGCTTCCTCGACCGTTGCGGTTCCCTCGATGCAGCGCCCTGTCACGCCTTCGTCGCTTTCCAGGGTCCAGCCCGGCAACACGCCGAGCCACTGACCGTATTTCACCGGTAGAGGCTGCATATAGCCACCCTTGGTCAGCCAGCTTTCGACCGCTTCGTCGGACATGCGAAAGTTGCCCTGGGTCTTGGCGAGTTTTTCGAGGTTCGGGTAGAGATTGGTCAGAAAGAACACGATGAAGGTGAGGCAGATCGCCGTCAGTATCATCACGCCCGTTCGACGCAGAATGAAAAGTCCCATGAAGTCCCCCTGTCTACTGCTGGCTCCGCGCCGGGTTGTCCGACGTCTGGCGGGCTGGCGGCACGAGCGCCCGAATGCTGCCGCACGCTAGGGACGCGCGGCAGCAATTCGTTCTTCAGGCGGCAAAACCCCATTTGTAATGGTGGTGTTCGAAGGTCAGATGCATGTCGGTGTTCACCAGTCCTTCCCTCATGTGACGATAGAGAGAACGCCAATAGGGCTGGATCGTGACGCCTTCTTCCTGGATCAGCGCCTGGCCCTTGGCCGAGATCTCGCGCCGCTTGTCGGCATCGGCGATGGCGAGCGCCTCTTCGAGCAGCGCGTCGAACTCGGGATTGGACCAGCCGAATTCGTTCCAGGCCTCGCCCGAGCGGTAGGCCAGCGCCCAGATCTGCACACCCAGCGGACGCGGATTCCAGTTGGTCGAGCTGTAGGGGTATTTCGTCCAGTCGTTCCAGAAGGTCGATCCCGGCAGCACGGTCCGCTTGACCTTGAAACCGGCATCGCGAAGCTGTGCGGCGACGGCATCGGTGGTGTTCTTGCGCCAGTCGTCGTCGATCGACATCAACTCGTGCTCGAAATCCATCATCCCGGCTTCTTCCATCAGGGCGCGGGCCCGCTCCGGGTCGGGTGCGATTGGCGGCAATTCGGCATATTCCGGATGCAGCGGTCCAACATGATGGTTTTCTGCCGGTCTGCCGCGATTGCCATAGCCCAGTTCCAGAAGAACCGAGTTGTCCACCGCCAGTTGCAGCGCCTGTCGCACGCGCTTGTCCGCATAGGGCTTGACGCCGTCGAACTCGGCAAACTGGTTGGGCCGGATAACGATGGTCGCTGCGGTTACCACCTCGGATTTCACATAGCCGAGATCGTCCATCACGTCGATGAATTCGCCCACGGATTCATAGAGCATATCGACCTCGTCTGATTCCAGCGCGGCCAGCCACGAGGACGGATCGGTGCCATAGTCGATATACTCGATGCGGTCGAGATAAGGCCCGCCATAGACCTCGGTGCCCCACCAGGTGTGGTCTTCGTTGCGCACCAGCGTCGCCTTGACGCCAACTTCCATCTCTTCGAGCAGGAAGGGGCCAGTGCCGACATTCTTGGTGAAATCATCGGTCTGATAGCTGGAATGCACCACCGCCGCCGGATAATCGGCCATGCCGACGATCAGGGTGATATCAGGCCTTGGCAGGTTCAGGCGGACGGTGGTGTCGTCGACAACTTCGATGGCGCCGTCGCGGGCTTTGCCGGTCTCGTCGTCGATCAGCGTCGCGAAGCGTCCGGCCATGGAATTGCCCTCGACCGACTTGTCGCACCAGCGTTCGATATTGCGGGCAACGTCCTCGGCGGTGAAATCGTCGCCGTTGTTCCATTTCACGCCCGGACGGACATTCAGCGTATAGACCGTCGCGTCGTCGTTGATCTCCCAAC
The DNA here is from genome assembly GCF_041224545.1 of Sedimentitalea sp. XS_ASV28. Taxonomy (NCBI): domain Bacteria; kingdom Pseudomonadati; phylum Pseudomonadota; class Alphaproteobacteria; order Rhodobacterales; family Paracoccaceae; genus Sedimentitalea; species Sedimentitalea sp. XS_ASV28. The sequence continues at coordinate 82,995 of NZ_JBGFGP010000090.1, forward strand.
TGTCGAGCAACATGCCCCGCACCGTGCCGTCATTGTTGTATTCGACCATGTATTCGAGCGTGCCGCGAGTCTGGTTGCCCAGTTCGGACCAGTCATAGGTGCGGGTATCCTTGAGCGCCTTGATCTGCATCTGCACCCGCAATGTCCCGCCCTGTTTCGCTTCCTGCGCCTGGGCCGGCATCGGCAGCCCGATCATGCCATAGGCCGCCGCGGTCGTGACGCCAAAGGTCGACGCACGTGCAAGGAAATCCCGGCGCGTGATCTTGCCGTCGCGATATTCCTTGGCGTGCATCTCGGCAGCCCAATGGATCGGCTTGCCGTTGATTGTCTGCTGGGTCATCTGGCTCTCCCTGTTGATGTGATGAGGATATCGGAATGACACGCTCGTCATGACCTGTCAGATACACAGGTCCACGCGAGGCTTATGATCGCTTGTGACTTCATTCCCTGAGGGTATTCGGCACAAGATTGGCCCACAGGTCAATGATCGCTTTCGACATTCTGGTAATATTTACGACATTGCTAAAGCAGTAGAGCAAATTCGGGAAACGACATCCGATGTCGTGATCTATCCGGGGCGGTTGAATGCGAATCGTTCCGGACGGCCCAGTCAGCACAATTGTGGCCGCGCAAGGCAGATCAGGATTGTGGCTGCGCAAGGCAGATCAGATTGTGGGTGTGATCGAGATCCAGTCCCGCATCCGGGCGCGGAACCATGTGCGCTGGCGTTTCGCGAATTGGCGCGTGGCAACGGTGGCGCGCGCGCGGGCCTCCTCAAGGGTCAGATCGCCCTGAATATGTGCGATCAACTCCGGCACGCCGATCGCGCGAAAGGCGGGCAGGGCGGGGTTGTGGTGTGGCATCATCTCCTGCACTTCGTTCAGCGCGCCCATGTCGATCATCTGGTCAAACCGCCGCGCAATTCGTTCGTTCAGCCAGTCGCGGGGCGCATCAAGGACGAGAGGCGTCGTGTGCGCAAGCGGCAGCGCGGGCGGTGGAGTTTCGGCTTTCCAGTCCGCGAGCGTGCGCCCGGTCGTGGCCTGAACTTCATAGGCGCGCTGGACCCGGGTCCGGTTCCGGATGTCGAGCCCCGCAAGCGTGTGCGCATCAACCGCCGCGATCAGAGCTTCGTGACTCATTGCGTCGGCGGCGCGGCGGATCTCCGCCGGGGTGGGTGGAATGTCGGCGATTCCCTGGGTCAGCGCGGAAAAATAGAGCCCTGTGCCGCCGATGATGATCGGACGCTCGCTCCCCGTCAGAAGCGGAACGACCTCGCGCAGCCAATGGCCCGTGGAATAAGGTGCGTCGTGGTCGATATGGCCATACAGGCAATGCGGCACGCGCGCTTCCTCCTCCTCCGAGGGGCGCGCGGTCACGACACGCCAACACGCATAGACCTGGCTGGCATCCGCATTGACGATGACTCCACCGTCGCGCTCGGCAATTTGCAGCGCCAGCGCGGATTTCCCCGATGCCGTGGGGCCCGCGATCAGAACAGGCTTGTCTATTGGAATATCAGGGAGTTGCGCGTGGTTTTTCATGTTTATCTGTCGCCTGTAACGATTTTTCTGCGGCGCTTTGCCTGCCTCAGCAGGATGGCGGATTGTACCCGGACGCAATTTCCTTCATTTTGCCCGAAGTAAACCCGTCCTGCCGCGGAGCGCAACATGACCACGTCCTCACCATCCGAACCTGCAACCGCCCCGGACGCAACGGCCTTTCGCAGGGTCATGCTCAAAATCTCGGGCGAGGCCCTGATGGGAGACCAGGGGTTCGGACTGCATCCGCCAACCGTCGAGCGGATTGCCAGGGAAGTGCAGTCGGTTCACGAGCTTGGCGTCGAAATCTGCATGGTCATCGGGGGCGGCAACATCTTTCGCGGATTGCAGGGCTCGGCGCAGGGGATGGAACGCACCACCGCCGATTACATGGGGATGCTGGCGACGGTGATGAACGCGTTGGCGATGCAATCGGCGCTTGAGGCGCTGAATATCCACACCAGGGTGATCAGCGCGATCACAATGAACGAGGTGGCGGAACCCTATATCCGCCGCCGCGCGGTGCGGCACCTGGAAAAGAAGCGCGTCTGCATCTTTGCCGCCGGCACGGGCAACCCGTATTTCACCACCGATACGGCCGCGACCCTTCGCGCCAACGAAATGAAATGCGAAGCGATCTTCAAGGGCACCAAGGTGGATGGTGTATATGACAAGGATCCGGCCAAATATGCTGACGCCAAACGCTATGACACCGTGTCCTATGACGATGTATTGGCGAAACGTCTGGGCGTGATGGATGCCAGCGCCATCGCGCTGGCGCGCGACAACAGCTTGCCGATCATCGTGTTCTCGCTCGACGAGCCGGGGGGATTTCGCGGCATTCTCGCGGGCGAAGGGACCTATACCAAGGTTCAGGGGTAAGTTTGCACCAGGGGTCAGGGGGGCAGAGCCGGCCGGCAGGGGCGGACGGTCGCCTCATGCGGGCAGGGCGCACAAGTGCCGCTGGTCTTTCCCGCTTCATCTGCTAATAACGTGGCGTTAGGCCTGCAGGTATACTGAACGGCACGAAACGGAACGCGCATTTCTGGAGAATAGAGCGACATGTCTGACGACTTCATGCTGGACACGGATGATCTTGAGCGGCGAATGGATGGCGCAATGGCCAACCTGCGCACGGAATTTGCGTCGCTGCGGACCGGACGGGCCAGCGCATCCATGCTCGAACCCGTGATGGTCGACGCTTATGGGTCTGCGACGCCGATCAACCAGGTCGGCACCGTCAACGTGCCCGAACCGCGCATGGTGACGATCAACGTCTGGGACAAGGGTCTTGTCGGCAAGGTCGAAAAGGCGATCCGCGAGAGCGGTCTGGGTATCAATCCACAGTTGAACGGCACGATCATCATGTTGCCCATTCCCGAGTTGAACGAGGAGCGCCGCCGCGAGCTTGGCAAGGTGGCGGGCCAATACGCCGAAAGCGCGCGGGTTTCGGTCCGCAACGTCCGGCGGGATGGCATGGACCAGATCAAGAAAGCCAAATCGGACGGTGCGGTTTCCGAAGACGATCAGAAATTCTGGGAAGAGACGGTTCAGGAACTGACCAACAAGCATATCGCGGCCATCGATGCGGCGCTGGAAGCGAAACAAGCGGAAATTATGCAGGTTTGAGACAGCACGGCAAGACATCTGTAGCGGAGACCGCGCCTCCGGGCGGGCCGCGTCACGTGGCCATCATCATGGACGGCAACGGTCGCTGGGCGCAGGCGCGCGGGCGGCCGCGCCTGTTCGGTCACCATGCCGGGGCGCGGCGGGTGCGCGATGTCGTCGAGGCCTGCCCGGATCTGGGTATCAAGTATCTGACGATATTTGCATTCTCGACCGAGAACTGGAAACGGACCCAGGTCGAAGTGGCCGGGTTGATGAGTCTTTTTCGCCGCTACATCACCCGCGAGGCCCGTGCGCTGAAGGATCGAGGGGTGCGTGTGCGGTTCATTGGCGACCGTCTGAGGCTGGATGAAAAGCTCGTCGTCCTGATGGATCAGCTTGAGGAAATGACCGCAGGCAATGACGTCGTACATCTGACGATCGCGTTGAACTATGGCGGTCGCGACGAGGTGGCCCGCGCGACCAAGCGCCTGGCGCAGGATGTCGCCGCAGGGTGTCTGAGTCCGGATGACGTCGATGAGGAAACATTGCCGCGTTATCTCGACACCCATGTTCTGCCCGATCCGGACCTCGTGATCCGTACCAGCGGCGAGGCGCGGATATCGAACTTCCTGCTCTGGCAATCGGCCTATGCGGAATACGAGTTCATCGACACGCTCTGGCCGGATTTCTCCGCTGAGGAACTCCGCCGTCTGTGCACCAGCTACGGCGCGCGCGATCGCAGATTCGGCGCCGTTCCCGCATGAGCGGCGGTGGCCGCTGGGCGGATCTGGCACCGCGTATCGGATCCGCCGTGGTCATGGTGGCCGTTGGTGTGCTGGCAATCTGGGCCGGTTCTGATGTGTTCCATGTCTTTGTCGCCGTGCTCTGCGGGACGATGACGTGGGAATTGCTGCGGATGCTGAACGGGCAATCCGGATCTCTGATCCTGATCGTTGCCGGGGTGGCGGCGCTGTCGCTGTTCGCCGCGATCCATCTGCCGTCAGCCTATGCCGTGCCGCTATGCGCGGTGCCGCTTGTGTTGGGGCTGCTGGTGACGCGTCGGCATCGCCTCGTCTGTGCGGCTTACATGGCGCTCATTCTGCTGGCCGGGCTGGAAATGATGATGCTGCGCGATGAGCTGGGCCTTGTCTGGATCATCTGGCTGATCCTGATCGTGGTGGTATCCGATGTCGCCGGCTATTTTGCCGGTCGCTTGCTGGGCGGGCCGAAATTCTGGCCGCGGGTCAGTCCGAAAAAGACATGGTCGGGAACCGTGGCGGGATGGCTTGGCGCGGCGGTGGTCGGTGCGGTTTTCGCGGTGCAGCAGGAAACAAGCCTCCTGCTCGTGCCCTATTCCGTTCTCGTGGCCTTTGCGGCGCAGATGGGCGACATCGCCGAAAGCGCCGTGAAGCGGTTGGTCGGCGTCAAGGATTCCAGCGCGCTGATCCCCGGACATGGCGGTTTTCTCGACCGGTTTGACGGGATGCTGGGGGCATCCTTCTTCATGTTCGTCATCGCGGGACTCTGCGGATTGCCACCAGGATCCGTGTGATGCGGCGGGTGTCGATTTTCGGAGCAACCGGCTCGGTCGGACAGAATACGATTGACCTGCTGCGCCGGGACCCGGGCGCCTATCATGTGGCTGCGCTGACGGGCGGGCGCAATATCGCGCAGCTCGCACGGGACGCGCGTGCGCTGCGGGCCGACGTTGCGGTGACGGCCTTTCCCGAGTTGATCGACGATCTGCGCGCGGCCCTGTCGGGCAGCGATGTGGTGGCCGCCGCCGGGCCGGATGCCCTGGTCGAAGCGGCCTCACGCCCCGCCGATTGGGTGATGTCCGCAATCGTCGGGGCCGCCGGGCTGAAACCCGGACTGGCGGCACTGGAGCAGGGGGCGACGCTGGCGCTGGCGAACAAGGAATCGCTGGTTTGCGCCGGCCCTCTGGTTCTGGAAACCGCGCGCAAGGGGGGTGGGCGACTGCTTCCGGTGGACAGTGAACACTCGGCTGTGTTTCAGGCTTTGATCGGTGAAGACATCGCCAGCGTCGAACGGGTCATCATCACCGCCAGCGGCGGCGCGTTCCGCGACTGGCCGCTGGAAAAGCTGCCGGAGGCGACGTTGGCGCAGGCATCGAGCCACCCCAATTGGGACATGGGACAGCGGATCACGATCGACAGCGCGTCAATGTTCAACAAGGCGCTGGAACTCATAGAAACAAAAGAATTTTTTGATGTTTCTCCTGACATGATCGAAGTGATCGTGCATCCGGAATCGCTGATCCATGCAATGGTCGGGTTCAATGACGGGGCGTTGATGGCGCATGTGGGTCCGCCAGACATGCGCCATGCGATCGGCTTTGCATTGCACTGGCCAGAACGGCTGAGCCTGCCGGTGGAGCGCCTTGACCTCGCCAAGGTGGCACGCATGACCTTTCGCGATCCGGAAGATGCGCGGTATCCGGCCCTGCGCCTCGGGCGCGCGGTGATGCATCGCGGCGGATTGTCCGGTGCGGTCTTCAACGGCGCCAAGGAACGCGCGCTTGACGGCTTTCTCGCCGGGCGCATCGGGTTCGTGGACATGGCGGTGATCGTGGAAGACGTGTTGAACCGTTTCGAAGCCAGTCCCGGCCTGATGGATGGCGAGATGACCCTTGAAAACGTGATGCGCACGGACCATCTCGCGAGGGACTGGGCCGATATCGCAATGCAAGAACGAGCAGGATAACAGTTTGGATTTCTTTTCGTTGATTCCGCAGTTTGGCGGACTGCTATACACTTTGCTCGCGTTCATTGTGGCGTTGTCGGTCATCGTGGCGGTGCATGAATACGGCCATTATATCGTTGGCCGCTGGTCGGGGATTCATGCCGAGGTGTTTTCGCTCGGCTTCGGTCCGGTGCTTTACAGCCGCGTCGACCGGCGCGGCACCCGTTGGCAGATCGCCGCGCTGCCCTTTGGCGGGTATGTCAAGTTCCTCGGCGATGCCAATGCCGCTTCGGGCAAGGATGAAGAGGCCATGGCGCAGGCGGGCGGAGACCCGGTTGCGTTGCGACGGACCATGCATGGGGCACCGCTCTGGGCCCGCGCCGCGACGGTTGCCGCCGGCCCTGCGTTCAACTTTGTCATGTCGATCATCGTGTTCTCGGCGATTGCCCTGACACGCGGCGTGATCAGCGAACCGCTGACCGTGGGCGAGGTTCAGGAGCTGCCTTCCGGTTTTTACCAGCTGGCGCAAGGTGATGAGATCCTCGCCATTTCCGGGGCCTCGGCGCCCTCTTTTGACAATGATGTGGCCTGGTCGGCGTTTACGGCGGACATCCCTGTCGAACCGGTGTTGGAGTACACGGTGCAGCGAGGTGATCAGGAACGGGTCGTGCAGGGGCCATACCTGTTTCCGCCCTATGTCTCGCAGGTGGCGCCGCGCAGCGCCGCAATGGATATCGGGCTTGAATCCGGTGACGTGATAACCGCCATTGATGGCGCGCCGATCTTTGCCTTTGAGCAACTGAAATCCGCGGTTGAGTCCTCGGATGGCCGCGTGCTCCTTCTCGATGTGTGGCGGCAAGGCGAGACTCTCGAATTTGCCCTTGCTCCGCGCCGCACCGACGAACCGCAGGCGGATGGCGGCTTTGTCACGCATTGGCGGATCGGAATCGCCGGTGGCATGGCTTTTGTTCCCGCGACCGAGTCCGCAGGTCTGGGGCAAGCCGTTACCGGCGGTGCCGTGCAGACCATGGCGATCATTTCCAGTTCACTCTCGGGGCTCTGGCACATGGTGACCGGGGCGATCAGCACCTGCAACATGTCCGGCCCGATCGGAATCGCCGAAACCTCCGGCGCGATGGCGTCGCAGGGCGCGCAGAGTTTCATCTGGTTCATCGCCGTGCTGTCAACGGCGGTCGGCCTGCTGAACCTGTTTCCGATCCCGGCGCTGGATGGAGGGCATCTGGTGTTTTACGCCTACGAAGCCATCGCGGGAAAACCGCCCAGCGATGGCGCCTTGCGCATCCTGATGGCGATTGGCCTGGGATTGATCCTCTCGCTGATGGTGTTTGCCTTGGGGAATGATATTTTCTGCTAGGCGTGGGCTGGCCGCTCCGCTTCGGCAGCGTGCGACAGGGCACGCCTGATCTGCCTGCGGCCGGTGCCGCCCCAGTGTTGCCACATTCTTCCGGTAGTTGTATGCGCGTGCGCCCAAGTCGGCAAAGATCGGGAGAACATGATCTTGCACGCATTGCAAAAAACCTGTCGCGGTCTCAGCCTCATGGTTGAGTTGAACGCGGACCGCCTCTTGTTCCTGTTGGCGATTATCGCCGGACTGATGGCCGGTGCGTTCGTCGTCAGCCTCTGACCTGCGCCGCCTCTTGAACCTTGCCCGATCCGGGTTTGAACGGATCGTCGCCGCATGCGGTTTTGACATCATCCTACAATCCCGATAATCACGGTTCCAAAGCTGTGATAAACGGGGTTAGGACAGATGGGTTTGGGCTGGGCTGTGGGTATATCTCGTGATCGCGCATGCAGTCGATTCAATATGTTGTGTCGGCGGATAATTCCACTTTTCCTTGTTGTTGCAACGGTTTCGCTGCTTTCGACCGGTTTCGCGTCGGCGCAGAGCTATACGTTCAATTCGATCCAGGTCGAGGGCAACAAGCGGATACCGACGTCGACCATTGCCGCCTACACGGGAATCAAACCTGGTGAAGCGGTCAGCGCGGGTGAGTTGAACGCCGCCTATCAGCGAATTGTCGACAGCGGCGTTTTCGAGAGCGTCGACCTGGAACCGCGGGGCCGCACCCTGCAGATCAGCGTCACGGAACGCCCGACGATCAACCGGATCAGTATCGAAGGCAACCGACGTCTGAAGGATGAGGATCTCGAAGGGTTCATCGAGTCGAAATCGCGCCAGGTGTTCAACCCGACCATCGCCGAGAACGATGCCTCGATCATCGCCGAAGCCTATACGCAGCAGGGCCGCATTGCCGCCGTCGTCACGCCCCGTATCATCCGGCGCAGCGAGAACCGCGTCGATCTGATTTTTGAAGTCGCCGAGGGCGAAACCATAGAAGTCGAGCGCATCAGCTTTGTTGGCAACAGGGTGTATTCCGATGGGCGTCTGCGCCGTGTCCTGCAAACCAAGCAGGCGGGCATTTTGCGGGCCTTTGTCCGCTCCGACACGCTGATCGAGGACAGGATCGAATTCGACAAACAGGTTCTGCGCGATTTTTACCTGTCGCGTGGATATGTCGATTTCCGGATTCTGGGAACCAACGTGGAGCTGACCAAGGAACGGGATGGCTTTTACCTCGTTCTGAATATTCAGGAAGGCCAGCAATTCAAGTTCGGGCAGATCACGACCGTCAGCGAAATAAACGGCGTTAGCGCCCAGGACTTTCAGGATGTGCTGAAGATACGTCCGGGTGTCGTGTACTCGCCCACACTGGTCGAGAATTCGATTGCGCGCATGGAACGTCTCGGCATCAGGCAGGGGGTCGATTTTCTCCGCGTCGAGCCACGGGTCACGCGCAATGACCGGGACCTGACGCTTGATGTCGAATTCGCGTTGGTCAAGGGTCCGAAAATTTTTGTCGAGCGCATCGACGTCGAGGGCAACACGACGACGCTTGACCGCGTGGTGCGCCAGCAGTTCCGCATCGTCGAGGGCGATCCGTTCAACCCGCGCGAAATTCGCGAAAGCGCCGAGCGGATCCGCGCACTCGGATTTTTCGCGACGGCAGAGGTGGATACGCGGCAGGGATCGAGCCCGTCGCAGGTCATCGTCGACGTGGATGTCGAAGAGCAACCGACCGGGTCGCTCAATCTCGGTGGTTCATACTCGGTCGTCGATGGCTTTGGCATTGCGATCGGTCTGACCGAAAACAACTTCCTCGGACGTGGTCAGCGGCTGTCATTCAACATTTCGACCGCGCAGGAATCGGACGCCTACACGCTGGGATTCTCCGAGCCTTACCTGCTGGGCCGGGATCTCAGGTTCGACATTGAATTGGGTGTTGCGACACGTTCGTCCAGCTTTGCCAGCTATGACATCGACCGGGGCTTCTTTTCACCGGCCCTGACCTTCCCGATCAGCGAGAACGGACGCATTCAGACGCGCTACAGCTTTGACGACAGCGAGATGGAAGCACGCGGAGAGCCCGCATCCGACTATAGCGGTGAGGTCATTCAACGCGAGATCGCCCAGGGGCGGCGGTCGAGCAGCGTGCTGGGCGTGAGCTATATCTATGACAGCCGCCTGACCGGGCTGAACCCGAATGCGGGTGTGCTGTTTCAGGTCGGTGCGGACATTGCAGGGCTTGGCGGTGATAACCAGTATATCAAGTCCTCGGCCAAGATCATCGCGCAACGGCGTATCCTGAATGAAGAGGTGGTTCTGAGAGCCTCATTCGAGGCGGGCGCGCTCAACTGGCAGTCGGAGACGCCCAGCCGTTCCATCGACCGCTATATCCTGACACCGTCGATCATCCGCGGGTTTGAACCTGCGGGTATCGGGCCGCGGGACCAGTCCAACGGGTTCGACGATGCCATCGGCGGCAATTATTTCGCGGTTGCCCGCTTCGAAGCGGAATTTCCGCTGGGTCTGCCCGAGGAACTGGGCCTGCGTGGCGGTGTTTTCTATGACATCGGCAACCTCTGGGGCATCGAAAACGTCGATACCGCGGGGGCGACCTGCGGCGGTGCGCCCGGCGTTTGTGGCGCGGATGGGTCCTGGCGCTCGGCAATCGGCGTATCCTTGCTCTGGACGACCGGGTTCGGACCGCTGCGTTTCAACTTCAGCAAGGCTCTGCAGAAAGAGGTCTTTGACAAGGAGCAGAGCTTTGACCTGACCATTCAGGCGCGGTTCTGAGGGCTTATGAAACGTCATGCGGCGCGTCTTGGGACCGGGCTGATTGCCCTGCTTCGGGTGGTCGCGCTGCTTGTCGCGGTCCCGATCGGAGCATCGGCGCAGCAGCTCGGATTGCCGGACAGCGTAATCCTGACGATTTCGTCGGAGCGCCTGTTCAACGATTCCGCTTTCGGGCAGCGCGTGGCGCGCGAGTTCGAGGCCGCGAGCGGCGAACTGGCCAAGGAAAACCGGCGGATCGAGCAGGAACTGACCGAGGAAGAGCAGGAGCTGACCGACCGTCGCCCCGAGATGGACCCGGCGGCGTTTCGTGAACTGGCGGATGCGTTCGATGCCAAGGTCAAGGAGTTTCGACGCACGCAGGATGCCAAGGCCCGCGCGCTGGTTCAGAAGAACGAAGAGGAGCAGGTCAAGTTCATCCAGGCGGCACGCCCGATCCTGACCGATCTGATGCGGGAAGCGGGGGCCGGCGTTGTGCTTGAACGATCGAGCGTGTTCCTGAGCGTCACCGCGATTGACGTGACCGAAGTGGCGATCAACCGGCTGAACGCCACCATCCAGGATGGCGTGGCGTCGCCTGAGGAACCTGCCGGTCAGAAATGATCGGCATGGGCCCGGCTGCGCGCCTCTCGCCCTCTCTTCGCCGGTTTGCCGCTAATTCAACGGCACAACTTGCCCAAGCCCGAGCGGGTTGCTACTCAGGTCTCCGCAGCCCCAATTTCAGGAACATGCTTGATGACCGACGACTTGAAACGCGCAGACATTCATATGATTCAGCGAATCCTGCCGCATCGCTATCCATTCCTGCTGGTGGACAAGGTGGAAGAGATTAACGGCACTGCCTCGGCGCGCGGATACAAGAACGTCACCATGAACGAGCCGCATTTCCAGGGGCATTTCCCCGGCACGCCGGTGATGCCCGGAGTCACCATCGTCGAGGCGATGGCGCAGACCGCCGGCGTCATGATCGGCGTCGGCGCCGATGTGGTCGATCAGGACCTGTTGATCTATTTCATGTCTATCGACAAATGCAAATTCCGCCGCAAGGTGATACCGGGCGATGTTCTGGTCATGGAGCTTGAGACATTGCGGGGCAAGCCGGGGGGAAAGGTCTGGAAATTCGGGGGAAGGGCAACGGTTGACGGTGAGCTCGCCGCCGAGGCGGAATTCTCCGCCATGATCGAATTTCCAAAGGGCTGATGGCATGGCTCAGGTGCACCCAACGGCGGTGATCGAGGACGGGGCCCGTTTCGGTGAGGATTGCGTCATCGGCCCGCTCTGCATCGTCGGCGCGGGCGTGGTTCTTGGCAACCGGGTGGTTCTGAAAAGCCATGTGGTGATCACGGGCAATACCGAGATCGGTGATGATACCGTGATCTTCCCTTTTGCCGTGATCGGCGAGATTCCGCAGGATCTCAAGTTCAAGGGCGAGGAAAGCCGGCTGATCGTCGGGGCGCGCAACCGCATCCGCGAGCATGTGACGATGAACGCCGGCACCGATGGTGGCGGCGGTGTGACACGCATCGGGGATGACGGGCTTTTCATGGCGGGATGCCATATCGCCCATGACGCGCAGGTCGGCAATCGGGTCATCGTTGTCAATTCGGCGGCCGTCGCCGGGCATTGTGTGCTCGAGGATGATGTCATCATTGGCGGACTGGCCGGGATCCATCAATGGGTCAGGATCGGACGCGGTGCGATCATTGGCGCCGTCACGATGGTGACAAACGATGTCATCCCCTATGGTCTGGTTCAGGCGCCGCGCGGCGAATTGCACGGGTTGAACCTGGTCGGTCTGAAACGGCGTGGCGTCGCGCGATCCGACATCACGGCCCTGCGCGCCGCGTTCCAGATGCTGGCGCAGGGCGAGGGCACCTTCCACGAGCGCATAGAGCGGCTGGGCAATGAAACCGACAGTCAGCAGGTGCAGGAAATGGTGAATTTCGTTCTGGGTCATACGGATCGATCGTTTCTGGTTCCGGGGCGCTAGGCATGGGGCTGGCAATCATCGCGGGGGCGGGTGGCTTGCCGCGCGCTCTGGTGCGGCAGCTTGCGACGCGTCCGATCGTCTGTGCGCTGTCCGGATTTGAGCCGGACGGGGTGGATGTCGACGAGATATTTCGCCTGGAGACGCTCGGCACGCTTCTCGAAGGGCTCAGGGCCAAGGGTGTCGACGAGATTTGCCTTGCGGGGTCGATCAGCCGCCCGGTGATCGATCCGACGGCCATCGACGCCGCCACGCGGCCTTTGATCCCGCTGTTGCAGCAGGCGCTGATGCGGGGTGACGACGGGGCGCTGCGCGCGGTCATGTCGGTATTCGAACAGGCGGGGTTCTCGGTGCGCGCGGCCCACGAGATCGCCCCGGGTCTTTTGCCGCCTGCGGGGTGCCTCACCCGGAACGAACCGGATGAGGCGGCGCAGGCCGATGCGACCCGGGCCGAAGAGATCGTCGATGCGATGTCGGCGGTGGATGTCGGGCAATGCTGCGTCGTGCAGGCAGGGCAGGCATTGGCCATCGAAACGGTCTATGGCACCGACTGGATGTTGAGGTGGCTCGCCGCCCGGCCAGAGCACGCCGCGCAAGGGGGCATCCTGTTCAAGGCGACCAAGCGCGATCAGGACAAGCGCGCGGATATGCCGACCATCGGCGTCGATACGGTCGCATCCGCCATAACGGCCGGGGTACGGGGCGTGGTCGTGCAGACAGGCGGCGTTCTGGTTCTCGACCAGGATGAGGTGACGCGGGCCTGCGACGACGCGGGCCTGTTCCTCTGGGTGCGGAACCGGGGCGGCTGATGCGGGTCTTTCTGATTGCCGGAGAGCCTTCGGGTGACCGTCTTGGCGGGGCGTTGATGCAGGGCTTGCGCAGCCTTGTGCCAGATGTCGAGTTTCAGGGCGTCGGCGGCGCGCAAATGCAGGCGCAGGGCCTGCAGAGCCGGTTTCCGATGGACGAGCTCAGCGTCATGGGCATTGCCGAGGTGCTACCGAAATACGCGCATCTGAAGCGCCGCATCGCCGAGACTGCGCAGGCGGTGATCTCCGAGCGGCCGGACGTGCTCATCACCATCGACAGCCCGGATTTCTGTCTGCGCGTGGCCAGGCTGGTCAAGGCGGCTGCACCGATCCGCACCGTGCATTACGTCGCACCGACCGTCTGGGCATGGCGCCCCGGGCGCGCGCAGAAGATGGCGCAGATGATCGATCAGGTTCTTGCGCTGTTTCCGTTCGAGCCGCCCTATATGGAAGCGGCGGGTATGGACTGTGATTTTGTAGGGCACCCGGTCGTCGCCGAACCACAGGCCACGCCCGAAGAGATAAGCGCATTTCGCGCGGCCTTTGATCTGGGCGACCAACGGTTCGCGCTTGTGCTGCCGGGGTCGCGCAAGGGCGAGGTATCGCGTCTGACGCCGGTATTCGGCCGGGCGCTGTCGCGATTGGCGCAATCGCACCCGGATTTGCGGATCGTGGTTCCGGCGGCGGCGCCGGTGGCTGATCTCGTGCGCGAACGTGTGGCAGACTGGCCGGTAGGCACTGTTGTCATCGACCCGGCGGATTTCGACCCCGAACAAGCGCGTGCGCACAAGCGGGCCGCGTTCCGGGCGGCGGACGTGGCCCTTGCGGCGTCGGGCACGGTGTCGCTGGAGCTGGCGGCGGCACAGACCCCGATGGTCGTGGCCTATACCTTCAACTGGCTGAGCTGGCAGATCATCAGCCGCATGGCACTGATCGATACGGTTACGCTGGTGAATCTGGTGAGCGATACCCGGGTTGTCCCGGAATGTCTTGGCCCCGACTGCGAGCCGGAACAGATCGCGCAAGCGCTGAACACGGTGCTGGCCGACCCCGATGCGCAGCGTCAGGCGATGGAAGTGACCATGCAGCGGTTGGGTCTGGGAGGCGACGCGCCGGGCTTGCGGGCGGCGCAAGCCGTGCTGGCGCGGCTCTGAGGCGGAGACCGACGCTCCGGGCATCACCGACATAGCCGGAATGGCGGTGCCTCTCACCTTGCGCATCTGCGGCGCGGCGTGCCGTACCGGGTGCCCAACGACAGAGCGGCTTCCCTGCGCGCGTGAATGCCGGGATCAGCCGCGCCAGATCCACCCGCCACCAAAGACACGGCTGCCTCCGGTTTCGTAGAACACGCAGGCCTGGCCGGGTGACACGCCTTCTTCGGGATCGAACAGTTCGACGGTTGCGGTCGTATCGCTCAACGGGCGCAGGATCGCCTCGCGCGGGGGACGGGTCGAGCGGACCTTGACCGAAATATGCCATTCCGACCGGCTCGTCAGGGGGGCATCGCCCAGCCAGTTGATCTCGCGCACGGGCACGGTGCGGGTTGCCAGCAACTCTTTGGGGCCGACTATGACCTGCCGTTTCCCGACGTCGAGCTTCACCACGTAGAGCGGCTCGGACAGGCCACCGATACCCAGGCCGCGCCGCTGACCGATCGTGTAATGGATGATCCCCTCGTGATGCCCCAGTACCCGGCCGTCCGCGTGCACGATGTCGCCGGGGTCGGCGGCATCCGGGCGCAGCTTCTCGATCACCGCCGCATAGTTGCCGTTGGGGACAAAGCAGATGTCCTGGCTGTCCGGCTTGTCCGCGACACTCAGCCCGTATTTTGCCGCGAGGGCGCGGGTTTCCCCCTTGGACGGCAAATGCCCGAGTGGAAAGCGCAGGAAATCGAGTTGCTCCGGGGTCGTCGAGAACAGGAAATAGGATTGGTCCCGCGCGGCATCTTCGGCGCTGTGCAATTCCGCTCCGTGCGCTCCGATCTTGCGCTGGATATAATGGCCTGTCGCCATGCAATCGGCATCGAGATCCCTGGCTGTTTCCAGCAAATCCTTGAATTTGACCCGCTCGTTGCACCGGATGCACGGCACTGGTGTTGCACCGGCCAGGTAACTGTCGGCGAATTCGTCGATGACCGCATCCTTGAAGATATTCTCGTAGTCCAGCACGTAATGCGGAAAGCCCCGCTCCTCGGCAACGCGACGTGCATCATGAATGTCGAGTCCCGCGCAACAGGCCCCCTTTTTCGCGAGCGCCGCGCCGTGATCATACAGTTGCAGCGTCACGCCGACGACATCATAACCCTCATCCGCGAGCAGGGCCGCGACGACGGAACTGTCGACCCCGCCGGACATGGCCACAACGACCCGCGTTTCGGCCGGGGGTTTGGCAAAGCCGAGAGAATTGAGCGGGGTGTCTGAATCCAGCGCCATGTCGGCGTCTCCTGCGCGGTTGGGAAGGCCTCGCAGAATATAGGAAAATCGTACAGACTCTCAAGGGGCGGTTTCATGCCTCGTTAAGCCTGCTGCGGCACGTTGACGGGGGTGAAGCAGAGGAATGACAGATGTTTCTGAAAAAGGTGGAGGGGCCGCGAGCCGTGACGCTTCCGGACGGAACGATCATGACGCGGGCCGATTTGCCCGCGCCGAATACCCGGCGTTGGGTTGCCTCGCGCAAGGCGGCGGTCGTGCGGGGGGTTCTTTACGGGCTGATAACGCAACCGGACGCATTGCGAAAATACGGGTTGAGCGATGAGGAGTTCAAAAGCTGGGTCGCCGCCGTCGCCGATCATGGCGAAGATGCGCTGAAGGCAACGGCTCTTAAAAGGTATCGACAACCATAAGTTGCAATGCCATAGTTATTTCGACGGTAACGCACGGTTAACTTTTCTTGTTCAAGGTTAATGCGGAACGGGAAAACGATTGAGGCGGAGAACTCGGAATGCGCGTATTATTGGTTGAGGATGATCCAACGACGTCAAAGAGCATCGAATTGATGCTGACGCATGCCAATTTGAATGTCTATGCGACCGATCTTGGCGAAGAAGGAATCGACCTTGCAAAGCTGTATGACTACGATCTTATTCTTCTTGATTTGAATCTTCCGGATATGCACGGTCACGACGTCCTGCGCCAGTTGCGCATGGCGCGGGTCGAAACACCGATCCTGATACTGTCGGGGGCGGACGACACCGAAAACAAGATCAAGGGATTCGGTTTTGGCGCGGATGATTACCTGACCAAGCCATTTCACCGCGAAGAGCTTGTCGCGCGTATCCATGCAATTATCCGCAGGTCCAAGGGGCATTCGCAGTCGGTCATTCACACGGGAAAGATATCGGTCAACCTGGACGCGAAAACGGTCAGCGCGGGCGATCAGCCTGTGCACCTGACCGGCAAGGAATACCAGATGCTGGAATTGCTGAGCCTTCGCAAGGGCACGACCCTGACCAAGGAGATGTTTCTCAATCATCTTTATGGCGGCATGGATGAGCCAGAACTCAAGATCATCGATGTGTTCATTTGCAAACTTCGCAAAAAGCTGAGCAATGCCACCGATGGTGACAACTATATCGAAACGGTGTGGGGCCGCGGGTATGTCTTGCGCGATCCGCAGGACAATCACCTCTCGGGCCCTCGAATCGCGGTAGGTGCCTAGGCCGTGTTGACAAAAGGTGTTAACAGGGCGGGCTGAACGTGATTCAAACTGGTATCTGCAATGGAGACCAGCTTGGCACGAGACCTGATGTCGGACGAAGAGTGGGCGTTTCATGAACGCTTCATCCTGGCCG
>NZ_JBGFGP010000125.1:0-85996 GCF_041224545.1 Sedimentitalea sp. XS_ASV28
CCGAAAATCGTCGACTGGTACATGGACGGAAAGATCGAGATCGACCCCATGATCACCCACAAGATGGGCCTCGAGGACATCAACAAGGGCTTCGACCTCATGCACGAGGGAAAATCAATCAGAGCCGTCGTCGAGTTTTGAGGAAAGCACCATGAAGGTCGTTTCGGAAAACAGATGTTTCGGAGGTGCCCAGACCGTCTGTGCGCATCGCTCTGACAGTTGCGGGACCGAAATGACCTTTGCGATCTACCTGCCGCCGCAGGCCGAGAGCGCTCGGGTTCCCGTCCTGTGGTATCTGTCGGGTCTGACCTGCACCCATGAGAACGCCATGACCAAGGGCGGGTTTCAGGCCCATGCGGCCAGACACGGCGTCGCGCTGGTTTTCCCGGATACGTCGCCGCGGGGCGCCGGTGTCGCCGATGACCAGGCCTATGATCTGGGTCAGGGTGCGGGGTTCTACGTCAATGCCACGCGCGATCCCTGGCGCGCGAATTACCAGATGTATGATTACGTGCTGTCGGAACTGCGCGGCATCGTCACCGACAATTTTCCCGTCATCGACCGCCACGGCATCACCGGGCATTCCATGGGCGGTCACGGCGCGCTGACCCTGGCACTGCGCAACCCGGAGCTGTTTGACTCGGTTTCCGCATTTGCCCCCATTGCCAATCCGACCCGGTCTGACTGGGGGCGCAAGCAACTGAGCGAATATCTTGGCGACGACGAATCCACATGGTCGTGCCACGATTCCTCGATCCTTCTGGAAGAACATGGCTGGAAAGGCGATATCCTGATCGATCAGGGGGCCGATGACCAGTTTTTCGACCTGCTCCGCCCGGAAGCGCTGGCGCAGGTGATGGCCAGACGGCGACAATCCGGCCTGTTCCGCATGCAGGCGGGATATGACCACAGCTATTACTTCGTTTCGACCTTTGCGGGCGAGCATGTCGATTGGCACGCTACCCGGTTGAACAAGGCAACAAGCGGCCCCGGCTGATGCGGCATGGGCATGGCGGTCACGCCGGCGCCCACGCAGATCCGAGGCCATTGATCCAGGACCGCCCCGCCAGACGGCGGCGCGCAAGCGAACAGAGGAGGTACCGACACAGACAGTTTTCGTCCCGGTAGGAGGTGGATACGACAAGGAACCGGGAGAATTCCGCATGACGCGCAGCTTTTGGGTTCGCCACTGTCGCGCGGCAGCATGCGGACATCATCATCAAGGGAGTTGAATATGAAGAAGCTATTCGCTTTGGCATCGACCATCGCGCTTTGCACCGCCACCCTGGCCAGTGCAAACGATGGGCTGGTGGCCGAAATCGACAATCCAAATCATTGGGCGATCCAGACCGGCGACTACAAGAACCAGCGCTACTCGACACTGGACGAAATCAACAAGGACAACGTGGGCGACCTTCAGGTCGCGTGGACCTTCTCGACCGGCGTTCTGCGCGGTCACGAAGGCTCGCCGCTGGTGATCGGCGACATGATGTACCTGCACACGCCGTTCCCCAACATCGTCTACGCGCTCGACCTTGCCAATGAAGGCCGGATCAAGTGGAAATACGAACCCAAGCAAGACCCGGATGTCATCCCGGTCATGTGCTGTGACACTGTGAACCGCGGCGTCGCCTATGCAGAGGGCAAGATCTTCCTGCACCAGGCCGATACCACGGTTGTTGCACTGAATGCCGAAACCGGCGAAGTCGAATGGTCCGTCGTCAACGGCGATCCGGCCAAGGGCGAAACCAACACCGCCACCGTTCTGCCGGTCAAGGACAAGGTGATCGTCGGGATCTCCGGCGGTGAATTCGGCGTGCGCGGTTCTGTCACCGCCTACAATATCGCCGATGGCTCGCTGGCCTGGCGCGCCTATTCGATGGGCCCGGACGAAGACATCCTCGTCGATCCCGAGAAGACCACCCATCTGGGCAAACCGGTGGGCGCGGATTCCGGCACCAACACCTGGGAAGGTGATCAGTGGATGATCGGCGGCGGCACCACCTGGGGCTGGTACTCGGCGGATCTCGAAGAGAACCTGATGTATTACGGCACCGGCAACCCGTCGACATGGAACCCGGCGCAGCGCCCGGGCGACAACCGCTGGTCGATGACCATCATGGCGCGTGACATCGACACCGGCGTCGCCAAATGGTTCTACCAGATGACCCCGCATGACGAATGGGACTATGACGGCATCAACGAGATGATCCTGACGGAACAGGAGATTGACGGCGAAACCCGCAAGCTGCTGACCCATTTCGACCGCAACGGCCTTGCCTATACGATGGATCGTGTTTCCGGCGAATTGCTGGTGGCGGAAAAGTATGACCCCGTCGTCAACTGGACAACCGGCGTCGACATGGATCCGTCCAGTGACACCTATGGCCGTCCCGCCGTCGTGGCGCAGTATTCCACCGAGCAGAACGGCGAGGACGTGAACTCGACCGGCATCTGTCCGGCGGCTCTGGGCACCAAGGACCAGCAACCCGCTGCCTACAGCCCCAAAACCCAGCTGATGTACGTGCCGACCAACCATGTCTGCATGGACTATGAACCGTTCCGCGTCAGCTATGCGGCCGGTCAGCCCTATGTCGGCGCGACCCTGGCAATGTACCCTGCCCCCGACAGCCATGGCGGCATGGGCAATTTCATCGCCTGGGACAATATCGCCGGTGAAATCAAGTGGTCCCTGCCCGAGCAGTTCTCGGTCTGGTCCGGTGCCCTGGCGACCGCCGGCGACATCGTGTTCTACGGCACGCTTGAAGGGTATCTCAAGGCGGTCGATGCGGAAACCGGCGAAGAACTCTACCGCTTCCGCACCCCGTCGGGGATCATCGGCAACGTGATGACCTACACGCATCAGGGCAAGCAGTATATCGGCATCCTCTCGGGCGTCGGCGGCTGGGCCGGGATCGGTCTCGCCGCGGGCCTGACCAACCCGAATGATGGTCTCGGTGCCGTGGGCGGATACGCCGCGCTCAGCGACTACACCGCACTCGGCGGTCAGCTGACCGTGTTCGCACTGCCCGACTGATCGACCGACATGAAACATGGCTGGCGCAGTTGCCTCGGCGATTGCGCCAGCCGCCAGTTTCTATGGGGAATAAAATGAGAATCGCTAAACGTTTCATCGCTACAGGCCTGATAACAGCACTCCCGCTCGCGGCGGCCGCCGCAAACTGGAGTGACCAGCCGGTGGACCCGGCAGACGACCATCCGGAAGTACCCGTCGCCTACGAAGAGGGCGGCCGCTATTACACCGATGACGACATTCCGACCTTCAACATCGCCGACGACGGAACGGTCGACTGGCTGACATTCTCGGGCTTCCGGCGCTACCATGCCGAATGCCATGTCTGTCACGGCCCCGACGGTGAAGGGTCGACCTACGCCCCCAAGATCAAGAATTCCGCCGTCCAGATGGGATATTACGACTTCTACGACGTGGTGGTGAATGGCCGCACCGTGGGCAATTCGGTGATGCCCCATTTCGGCGCAAACCCCAACGTGATGTGTTATCTCGACGACATCTATGTCTATCTCAAGGCCCGCGGGATGGACGCGATTCCCCGCGGGCGTCCGGGCAAGAAAGAGGCCAAGTCCGACTCCATCCGCGAGGCCGAAGATGCCTGCATGGGCTGACCGGCTCACCGCCGTCGCCGTTGTGATGGCGGGGCTGGCCCTCTCCGGGATGGCCACGGCACAGACCTCGGATCTGGTGTCGAAAACCGCGCTGCGCGTCTGCGCCGATCCGGCCAACTATCCCATGTCGGCGCAGGACGGCACCGGCTTCGAAAACAAGCTGGCCGACCTGATCGCCGATCGCCTGGGGGTACCGGTGCAATACACCTGGTACCCGATGGCAACCGGCTTTGTCCGCAACACCCTGCGCGCCAACCGGTGCGACATCGTCATGGGGTATGCGCAGGGCCACGAACTGGTGCTTAACACCAATCATTATTATACCTCCTCCTATACGCTGGTGGTGCCGGCGGATGGCCCGCTATCGGGCGTCACGACGCTGTCCGATCCCGCCCTGCGGGACAAGGTCATCGGCATTATCGCCGGCAGCCCGCCAGCAACCCACATGGCCCGCAACGGGCTGATGCTCAAAGCCCGCGCCTACAACCTCGTCGTCGATCGCCGCCACGAATCCCCGGCGATCGACATGCTCGACGATCTTGCTGCCGATACCACCGATGCCGCGATCCTCTGGGGCCCGCTCGCCGGACCGCTGGTGAAACAGCAATACCCGGGTCTCAAGGTCATCCCCCTCACACAAGAGACGCTGCCGCCCCGCCTGTTCTTCCGGATCACAATGGGCGTGCGTCAGGGTGAAAAAGTGTGGCAACGAAAGCTGAACTCACTGATCCGCCGCAACCAGTCCGAGATCAACGCCCTGCTCGACACCGCAGGTGTGCCGCTGCTCAACGACATGGGCACCGATATGCTGGACCCGTCAAAATGATCCGAAGCGCGGCGCTCTTCATGCTGCTGCTCGCGCCGCTCGCCGCCACGGCTCAGGTTGCCGAGCCCGACAGCTACCGTATGGACAACTATCGCGCCCCGGTCCCGTCCACGCTGACGGGCGCCACGGTCGTCGACACCGAAACCGCCCACACCCTGTGGCGCAGGGGCGATGTCGCGTTCATCGACGTGCTGCCCCGCCCGCCAAAACCCGCGAACCTGCCCGAAGGTACCATCTGGCGGGAAAAACCGCGCCATTCGATCCCCGGTTCGATGTGGCTGCCCAATGTCGGCTACGGTGGCATCGCCCAGGCAACCGATCGCTATTTCCGTGCCGGACTCGATGCGGCGACCGGGGGAAACACCGCTCACCCGCTTCTGTTCTTCTGCCTGCAAGAGTGCTGGATGTCGTGGAACGCCGCCAAACGGGCGCTCGAATATGGCTATGATACCGTCTACTGGATGCCCGACGGCACCGATGGCTGGGTCTTCTTCGATTACCCGACCGAAGAAATCCAGCCGCACCCCTGAGCCGGCCCCTTCATCTTTGTCGCAATACTCCGGGGAGTTTGAGGGGCAGCGCCCCTCATCCGCCGATCTGTCGCTCAATACCCCGCCAGGGATTTATGCGCGGTGCTGACCGTGCCATCCGTATCGGTCATCGTGACATCGATGCTTTGCGTCCCCGACGGCACCGACAGGCTCACCCGCGGGTTTTCCGACAACGAGATACTGCCGGTCATCTCGACATATCCCGCCCCGTCGAGATCGACCTCGATGGTCTCCACATAACGCATTGGAATGAACAGCAGCGATATCTGATCCATCTGCATGCCCGAATGGCTGGGATGGCTGATATCCACATCCACCTGCCGTTCGCGCAACGCAAGATCCAGCGATGTCCCGGCGCCGGTCACGCGATCAATTCCGATGCTGATCTCTCCCAGCGTCGCCAGCGCCTCGTCGGGGTTGGTCCCGGGCGGGGCGGCACAGGCGCCCTGCCCCGAGGTTTTCACGTAACGCCCGACGACGAACAATCGCCCGTCCGTGGTCTCGGCAACCACGTGCAGCGGCGTCGGCCCATTGATCCGCATCGTCGTCTGGAAATAGAACCGTGGCAGGGGACGCTCAAAGCTGAACACCGCCGACACCGGCATCGGGTTCTCGTCCAGAACCAGTGTCACCTTGCCCAGCATCGCGCCGCGCGGTGCCTCGACCTGCGCCGAAATCAGCGTACGCGCGTCGTCGGAACTGCGATAGGGGCTGTCGATCGCGATGAACTCCGACCCGTCCTGCAGCGGGCGCTCGCCGAAAATACTGGTGGCAAGATCGCGCCAGCCCGGCGCATCGAGCGACCATGCGGGCGCGGTCATGCACAAACACGCCAGAGCCGCAATCAACGCATGTTTCATTGTCCCTCTCCGCCCATGACAAACCGGCCGAACGCGCGTGGCCCGTCGCCGGTTCCAATCTCGCCGATCACCTCCAGCAGGGTCGCATCGATCACGCTGACCGAGTTCGAGAACCAGTTCGCCACGACAATACGGGTCGCATCGCCCGTGTTGTCGATACCCTCAGGGTATTCGCCCACATCGATCGTGGCAACCGGTGCCAGCGTGGCGAGATCAAGCACGCTCACCGTATCGGCGTACTGGTTGCTGACGAAGGCACGCCCCGCCGCAAAGGCGACCCCATAGGGCCGCGCCCCCACCGGAACCGTCGCGATCACATCACCTGCCACGGCGTCGACCACGGACACGTCATCAGACCCGACATTGCCCACGAACAATCGTCCGTCCGGCGCGAAGGCCAGACCAAAGGGCCGCGATCCGACCGGCACCCGATGCACGCGAGTCAGCTTCTCAAGATCAAAGATCGATACCGCGTCCGCGTCCCGTTCGGCACAGGCAAGCCACCGGCCGTCCGGCGAAACGGCCAGCCCGGCAGGTGCGCTTCCGGTCTGCAATGAGGCGATCTGCGCAAGCGTGTCCCCATGCAGCACCCGGACACGCGCATTGTACCAGTCCGATACGAACACATGCCCCCGTGTACGGTCCAGCGCAATGCCCATGGGGCCACCGTCGAGTGTGATCTCGGCAAGCACCCTGTCGGTTGCCGCATCGAAGCGGCGCACTGTCTTGCTGTCGGGAGACACCGTATAATAGCCGCCACGCCCATCGACGACGATACCCGCCGGCTTGCCCGCGACCGGCACGCGCCGGAGTTCGGTGCCGGTTTCCAGGTCAAGCACGCTGACGTCGTCGCTGTTCTGGTTTGTCACATATGCAAAATCCCCCGCTGCCACGACCGTGGCAACGAGGGACGGGAGAACCCAAAGGGTCAGCTGCCTAATTGCTGCTGCCAAACCGGGCCGCCAGGGCATCGAGACCTGCCTGATAGATACCGGTGACGGCGGCAATCGCGGCCTCGTCGTTCAGTTCGGGCGGCGGATCGTTGTTCGGGTATCCGCGATAGAACGCGCCACGCCATTCGATCTTTGACCCGCCGCTGTCCAGCGGGATCACCGTCAGGTGCGACGAGTAGTTGGTCACCGGCAGGACCTCGACCAGCACATCGGTGATGCGGTAGGAATAGCTCATCTTCTCGGCGCTGTACTTGTAGAGCACTTCCGAAATCGTCGACCCGCCCTCTTCGCCCAGCGTCAGAACGCGGGTGGCATCGATCTCGTTGCCGCCTTCGCCGCTGGTCGAATGCACCGCCGGATGCCAGCTCATGTCCTGAAAATTGCCGATCACATCCCAGACCTCTGCCGGGCTGGCGGCGACATCGGTGCTCAGCGAGATCTTTTGCCGGGTTGGTCCATGGGCCAGCGCCATGGCCGGGATCAGAACCCCGATCAGCACCGCCAGGAATTTCAGATAGCGCATGTGTTTCTCGTACCTCCTGTTGCGCGGGCTTGCCGCTGTGACCGCCTGTCCCGGCATCGCGCGCCGGTTGCCCGACAGGCGTTGCGGGTTCATGGTAATTTCCCGCCCCGTTCCCGCAATGAGCCAAAAGTATCGGTTGGGCTGGATCAATCATCTGGCAGAATGATCCAACAATCGGCAGGATGACGAAAAGGGGGATCGGTTTGCGTTACCTGACAACTCTGCTGGCGTGCGTCTTGTTGCTCGGCGCATCCAAGGGATATGCGGTCGATGTCCGGACCGTCGTCTTCCGCATCGATTATCCACAGGCCGCCCCGATATCGCGCTTTGATCTGTTGCCGGACAATATCGGCTTTGCCGGAGCCCTGCTCGCCACCGAAGACAACGCAACCACCGGCGGATTTCTCGGACACAGCTATACGCTCGAAAACATCGCCACCCCACCCGAGGAGGCGGATGCCGCCTTTGATGCGGTGCTTGCGCGGGATTTCGATATTCTGGTGATCATGGCGCAGGCCGGAGACCTGCTGCGGCTGGCGGACAAGGCCGGGCCGGATCGGCTCGTGATAAACGCCCTCGCACGCGACACGGCCCTGCGCGATGACCAGTGCCGCGGCAATCTGCTGCACGTGGCGCCCTCGGATGCGATGATGGCAGACGCCGTGACGCAATTTACCACCTGGAAGAAATGGCCGCGCTGGTACCTGATCCAGGGCTCCAACCCGGCAGATCGGTCTCTGGGCGATGCCTATCGCCGCTCGGCGGAGAAATTCGGTGCCAGCATCGTCGAAGAGCGGGAATTCGAAGATACCGGCGGTTCCCGGCGGACCGATACCGGTCACGTTCTGGTGCAACGTCAGCTTCCGGTATTCACGCAGGGCGCGCGCGACCATGACGTGGTGATCGCCGCCGACGCCTCGGACGTCTTTGCGCCCTACCTGCCATTTCATCTGTGGGATCCGCGCCCCGTCATGGGGTCTGCGGGATTGCGCCCGGTGACGTTCCACGCAGCGCACGAGGCCTGGGGCGCGACCCAGTTCCAGCGCCGCTTTGAAAAGCTGACGGGCAGGTATGTCCGCGAAGAGGATTACCAGACATGGCTTGCCCTGCGGGTCGTCGGCGAGGCCGTGACGCGGACCGGCACCGCCGACACCGCACGCCTGCGCGACTATGTGCTGGGCGACAGTTTCGAATTGGCAGCGTTCAAGGGACAGAAGGTCACGTTCCGCCCGTGGAACGGACAGCTGCGACAACCCGTCCTGCTCTATGACGGGCGCATCACCGTCAGCGTTTCACCGCAGGAAGGGTATCTGCACCAGACTTCGCCGCTGGATACGCTCGGACTTGACGCACCCGAAACCGCCTGCACCGCTTTCAACTGATACGGGAGACCCAGGGATGAAGCTTGTTCTCACCACTTGCCTTGCCGCACTGATCGCTACCGGCGCGGCCGCCAACACTGTCTTTGTCAGCAACGAAAAGGGCAACACCGTCACCGTCATCGACAGTGACACATGGGAGGTCGTCACCGAATTTCCCGCCGGAAACCGCCCACGCGGCATCACCATCAGCCCGGATGGCGCGCTGCTCTATGTCTGTGCATCCGATGACGACACGGTTCGGGTATTCGATACCACCACGTTCGAAGAGCTCTATAGCCTGCCCTCCGGTCCTGACCCCGAGCTGTTCGTGCTGCATCCATCTGGAAATCCGCTCTATATCGCCAACGAGGACGACAACCTCGTCACCGTCGTCGATACCGAGAGCCACACCGTTCTCGCAGAGGTCCCCGTCGGCGTCGAACCCGAAGGCATGGGCATTAGCCCGGATGCGCGATTTGTGGTGAACACCTCGGAAACCACCAACATGGCGCATTTCATCGATACCTCGGATTACGAGATCAAGCACAACATCCTTGTCGATCAGCGGCCCCGTTATGCACAATACACGGCGGATGGCAGCAAACTGTATGTCACTTCCGAAATCGGTGGAACGGTCAGCGTCATCGACATCGCGGCCGATGGGGCGCCGACCCTGCGCAAGAAGATCGGTTTCGACGTGCCCGGTGTGCTGCCGGAATGGCTGCAACCGGTGGGGGCCAAGATCACCTCCGATGGCAAATGGCTGTTTGTCGCGCTTGGACCGGCCAACCGGATCGCGGTCGTGAATGCCGAGACCGACGAGGTGGTGGACTATATCATCGTTGGCCAGCGGGTCTGGCAACTGGCGTTTACGCCCGACGAGAAATACCTGATTACCACCAATGGCAATTCCAACGACGTGACGATCATCGACGTCGAAACGCAAAAGGCTGTGAAATCGGTGCAGGTCGGCGAACAGCCCTGGGGTGTGGCCGTTACGCCGGACCGGGATGGATGAAGCGCCAGCTCGTGCTGGCCTGGCAATGACCGGCCCTTGATTCCTTAAAGAGGTGCGTCTGGCGTCACAGCCAATCGCGCAGGATCGGGATCAACGGAATATCGGCGGGGGGCATGGGATAATCCCGAAGTTTCGCCGGCCGCACCCATGCCAGTTCCTGCCCTTCGACGGATCGCGGAATTCCTTCCCACTTGCGGCAGGCAAACAGCGGCATGAGAAGGTGGAAATCGTCATAGCTGTGGCTCGCGAAAGTCAGCGGCGCAAGGCACGAGGCCCAGGTGTT
This sequence comes from Sedimentitalea sp. XS_ASV28, assembly GCF_041224545.1. Lineage (NCBI taxonomy): Bacteria > Pseudomonadati > Pseudomonadota > Alphaproteobacteria > Rhodobacterales > Paracoccaceae > Sedimentitalea > Sedimentitalea sp. XS_ASV28. The sequence goes on from NZ_JBGFGP010000125.1 coordinate 10,021, forward strand.
GATCCCCAGCTCTTCCTCAAGCTCGCGGATCAAAGCCGCCTCGGGGGTTTCTCCCGGCTCAACCTTGCCGCCGGGAAATTCCCACAACCCGGCCATCGACTTGCCTTCGGGACGCTGTCCCAGCAACACCCGGCCATCGACATCGATCAACGCAACCGCAGATACCAGAACGGTTTTCACGAGCGGTAATCCGCGTTGATCTCGATATAGCCGTGCGTCAGGTCGCAGGTCCACACGGTCGCCGTTCCTTTGCCAAGGCCGAGATCGACCGCGATCGAAAGCGACTGACCCTTCATATGCGCCGCGGCGTCCGCTTCGCGATAATCCGGACTGACCCAGCCGTTTTCGGCGACGAGCGTGTCGCCAAACCGGATGCTCAGCAGGTCGCGGTCGGCGGCGGCACCGGATTTCCCGATGGCCATGACCACCCTGCCCCAGTTCGGATCCTCGCCCGCAATCGCCGTTTTGACCAAGGGCGAATTGGCGATAGCCATGCCGTGCACCTTGGCATCGGCATCCGAGGCCGCACCGGTCACACGGATTTCGACGAACTTTGTCGCGCCCTCTCCGTCCCGGACGACCTGATGCGCAAGATCGAGCATCACCCCGTGAAGCGCCGCCCTGAAGTCGGCGCTGTCGGCTGCGTTCACACCGGAAGCGCCGGTGGCGCAGAGCATCAGGCTGTCGCTGGTCGAGGTATCGCTGTCCACGGTGATACAGTTGAAAGTCTGCTCGGTCAGGTCCGACAACATGGCCTGAAGATGCGGCTGATCGACCACCGCGTCGGTAAAGATGTAGACCAGCATCGTCGCCATGTCCGGCGCGATCATGCCCGAGCCCTTGGCGATCCCGGCGATGGTGACTGTCTCGCCCGCGATCTCGACCTGCGCGCAGGCCCCCTTGGCAAAGGTATCGGTCGTCATGATCGCCTTTGCCGCATCCCCGATGCCGCCGGCATCAAGCCCGTCCTTCAACTCGGCCAGCTTGTCGATGATCCGCGCATGTGGCAGCGGCTCACCGATCACGCCGGTCGATGCGGTAAACACGCGTTCGGTCGCCACACCGCTGGCGCGCGCCACGGCGTCCGCAATCTCCTGTACCGAAGTCTGACCGAAATGTCCGGTGAACGCGTTGGAATTGCCCGAATTCACCAGGATCGCGGCAGGTCCCTCGGGCGCCCCGCCGAGCTTGGCCTGGCAATCGAGAACCGGGGCCGAACGTGTCGCCGACCGGGTAAACACCCCGGCAACGGAGGTGCCGGGGTCGAGGAGCGCCAACATCACATCCGTGCGCCCCTGATAGCGCACGCCCGCCTCGGCGGTCGCGAACCGGACACCGCGAACGATCGGCAAATCCGGAAAATGCTCGGGCGCAAGCGGAGACCGAGAGGTGATCTTTGCCATGGGATCAGTTACCGATCAGCCCGAGATCCTTGATCATCTCGGGTTTCAGGCCCTCGATGACCGGGCGCTCGATATTGGCCTTGCTGGTCAGTTCCTCGATCCGGTCCTCAAGCGCGTTCTGGCGCAGTTCCGCCAGAAGCTCATTGGCCACGGCTTCGAGTTCGGGCGCTTCCTTGTCGCGCTTGTCATTCAGGATGATCACATGCCAGCCGAATTGGGTCTGAATCGGCTCGGACACCTGCCCGACCTCGAGCGCACTCACCGCCTCCTGGAATTCCGGCACCATCTGGCCATCGCTGAACCAGCCAAGTTCACCGCCGTTCGGACCCGACGGGCCAGTCGATTTTGCCTTGGCGGTTTCGGCGAAATCCGCACCGCCATCCAGTTCGGCCTTGACCGCGTCGGCATCCTCTTTGCTTTCGACCAGAATATGCGAAGCGTTGAACTCGGTCCCCCCTGTTCCGTCGGCGTATTTCGCATCATAGGCGGCACGAAGTTCTTCTTCGCTGCCGACATCGGCCATCGCTGTCTCGATCGCATCCGCCGCAAGCAGGGATCTGCGCTCGTTCTCAAGCGAGAGTTCCACGGCCACCGGCACATCCCCATCGCGGGATTGCACGAGCGCGGTTTGCTGGATCAACTGATCCAGAACGGCGTTGTAAAGAACATCGGCCGGAACCTGCCGATATTGCTCCGGCAACGTCGCGCCCGCCATGATCACATGTCCCAATGTGATTTCTTCACCATTGACGCTCGCGACAACGGTTTCCGCATTCGGACCCGAGTCGGCCAGTGCGGCGGTCGATATCGCGGCGCTCAGGGCCAGAACCGGCAGAAATGTGAGATGTTTGGGCATGAAATCTTCCTATTCATGGGCCACGGCGGGGCGTGGCGTTGACACTGTTTCACCCGACCCTTACATCGCCTTGAGGCCTATGCAGCGCCGTCTTTCTGCCGTGTATCTATGGGTTGCAGGCAAGACGGGCAAGACTGCACCAAAGAGTAAAAGTCAGATCGGCTGGAGTGATCATGCTGGGATTCGGAACAATCGCCAAAAAGGTGTTCGGCACACCGAACGACCGCAAAGTCAAGGCGACACGTCCCTTGATCGAACAAATCAACGCGCTGGAAGCGGATTACGAGAAACTGACGGATGACGGTCTGAAGGAAAAGACGCAGGAACTCGCCAAGCGCGCCAGAGATGGCGAGAATCTCGACGATCTGCTGCCCGAAGCCTTTGCCAATTGTCGCGAAGCCGCAAAACGGGCCCTTGGCCTGCGTGCCTTTGACGTGCAGTTGATGGGTGGGGTGTTCCTGCACCAGGGCAATATCGCGGAGATGAAGACCGGCGAAGGCAAGACCCTGGTTGCGACCTTTCCCGCCTATCTGAACGCGCTGACCGGCAAGGGCGTGCATGTCGTTACCGTCAACGACTATCTCGCCAAGCGTGACGCCGAATGGATGGGCAAGGTTTTCGCGACCCTCGGCCTGACCACCGGCGTCGTCTATCCGCAGCAGCCCGAGGCCGAGAAAAAGGCCGCCTATGCCGCCGACGTCACCTATGCCACCAACAACGAGCTTGGCTTTGACTATCTGCGCGACAACATGAAGTCGGACCTCGGCGAAGTGTTCCAGAAGCAGCACAATTTCGCCATCGTTGACGAGGTCGACAGTATCCTCATCGACGAGGCCCGCACGCCGCTGATCATTTCCGGACCGGCGGAAGACCGCTCCGAACTCTACGTCTCGATCGATGCCGTCATTCCATCGCTGACCGACGAGCACTTCACGATCGACGAAAAGACCCGCAACGTGACCTTCACCGACGAGGGCAACGAATTCCTGGAACAGCAGCTTCACGGTCGCGGCCTGCTCGAACCCGAACAATCGCTCTACGATCCCGAGAGCACGACGATCGTGCACCATGTCAACCAGGGCCTGCGCGCGCACAAGCTGTTCCAGAAGGATAAGGATTATATCGTTCGCGACAACCAGGTTGTGCTGATCGACGAGTTCACCGGCCGCATGATGGTCGGTCGCCGCCTGTCCGAGGGGCTTCATCAGGCCATCGAAGCCAAGGAAGGCGTCAAGATCCAGCCGGAAAACGTGACCCTCGCCAGCGTCACCTTCCAGAACTATTTCCGGCTATATGACAACCTGTCCGGCATGACCGGCACCGCCGTCACCGAGGCCGAGGAATTTCAGGAAATCTACGGGCTCGGCGTGGTTGAAGTGCCGACCAACAAGCCGATCGCCCGCGTCGACGAGGACGATCAGGTCTATCGCACGGCACGCGAGAAATACGAAGCCATAATCAAGGAAATCGAAAAGGCCAATGCCAAGGGGCAACCGGTTCTGGTTGGCACCACGTCGATTGAAAAGTCGGAAATGCTGTCCCAGATGCTGACCAAGGCCGGGATCAAGCACAACGTGCTCAACGCGCGCCAGCACGAGCAGGAAGCGCAGATCGTTGCGGATGCGGGCCGGCTCGGTGCCGTGACCATCGCGACCAACATGGCCGGTCGGGGAACCGACATCCAGCTCGGTGGCAATGTCGAACTCAAGGTGCTGGCGGCACTCGAAGAAAACCCCGACGCCGATCCTGTCGAACTTCGCGCGGCCGAAGAGGCCCGCCACGCGGAAGAAAAGCAGAAGGTGCTGGATGCCGGCGGTCTCTTTGTGATGGCGTCCGAACGTCACGAAAGCCGCCGCATCGACAACCAGTTGCGCGGTCGATCCGGCCGCCAGGGCGACCCCGGCCGCACGGTGTTCTATCTCAGCCTGGAAGACGATCTGATGCGCATCTTCGGATCGGACCGCCTGGACAAGGTTCTTTCGACGCTGGGCATGAAGGAAGGCGAGGCCATCGTTCATCCCTGGGTCAACAAGTCGCTCGAACGTGCGCAGGCCAAGGTCGAAGGCCGCAACTTCGACATGCGCAAGAACGTGTTGAAGTTCGACGACGTGATGAACGACCAGCGCAAGGTGATCTTTGGACAACGCCGCGAGATCATGGCGGCCAAGGATCTGTCGGAAATCACCGCCGACATGAGATATCAGGTCATCGACGACCTGATCGACACCTATATGCCACCAAAATCATATGCCGACCAATGGGACACCGAGAAGCTTTATGCACAGGTGATCGAGAAACTCGGTATCGACGTGCCCGTTATGGAATGGGCCCAGGAAGAAGGCGTGGATGACGAGGTGATCCGCGAACGGCTCGTCAAGGCGACCGACGAATTGATGGCGAAAAAGGCCATCGACTTTGGCCCGGACTCGATGCGCAACATCGAAAAGCAGATTCTGCTGCAGACCATCGATACCAAATGGCGCGAGCATCTTCTGACGCTCGAACATCTGCGTTCGGTGGTAGGGTTCCGTGGCTATGCGCAGCGCGATCCGCTCAACGAATACAAGACCGAAGCCTTTCAGCTGTTCGAGGGCCTGCTCGACGGTCTGCGTGAAACGGTGACGGAAAACCTCGCCAAGATCCGGCCGCTGACCCAAGAAGAGCAGCAGCAGATGATGGCCCAGATCGCCGCACAACAGGCGCAGTTGAACCAGGCCGCCGCACCGGCACCGGACGACGCGACGCAGGAACAGCCCGCTGTCGACCCCGACGAACCACAGGCCGGATTCGACGAAAACGACGCCACCACCTGGGGCAATCCCGGACGCAATTCGAAATGCCCCTGCGGGAGCGGCAAGAAGTTCAAGCATTGCCACGGCAGGCTTCTCTGACGCCCTGCGATCAGAGATAGCCCTGCGCGCGAAAACTCATCTCGCTTGATTTGCCGATGATCAGGTGCTCGTGAAGTGTCAGGCCAAGCGCATCGCAAGCCTTCTGCACTTGCCGCGTCATGTCGATATCCGTCTGCGACGGCGACGGATCGCCCGACGGATGGTTATGCACAAGGATGAGCGCCGACGCGTTCAGTTCCAGCGCGCGTTTGACCACCTCTCGCGGATAGACCGGGACATGATCAACCGTACCGGCCGCCTGTTCTTCATCTGCGATCAGCACATTCTTGCGGTCAAGGAACAATACGCGAAACTGCTCGGTCTCGCGATGGGCCATCGTGGTATGGCAATAATCCAGGATGGCATCCCAGCTTGAGATCACATGCCGTTGCAGCACCCGCGACCGCGCCATCCTGTGGGCTGCTGCTTCGACAATCTTGAGATCGGTGATTACGGCCTCACCCACCCCGCTGATCTCGGACAGCCGCTCGGGCGGCGCCGCCAGAACCCGATTGAAATCGCCGAATTGCGCGAGCAGGTCGTGCGCGAGCGGTTTCACGTCCCGGCGCGGGATCGAGCGAAACAGCAACAGTTCCAAAAGCTCGTAATCGGGCATTGCCGCCGCTCCGCCGCGCACGAAACGTTCGCGCAGGCGTTTGCGATGATCCGCGATATAGGACGGCAGTCTGCCCTGTGTCACCGGCCGAACCCGCGCCTCATCGTCGCTATCAAACAACGACCGGGTTTCATAAAATGCGGGACTGTTTGTCATATCCTGAGCCTGATTGGCCGGGGTGAACATTCGGTTAACCGAAATGGTCGCCCACGCATCTGGCCACAGACACGAAAAAGGACGCCAACCATCCGGCTGACGTCCCATCGCAACTGTCGGCGGCAATCGGCGCTGCTCAGCCCTTCATGCCATCCCAAAAGGATTTCACCGAGGAAAAGAACGAATTGGATTCCGGATTGTTGTCCTCGCCCAGTTCCTCGAATTCGCGCAGCAGTTCCTTCTGACGGCTGGTCAGATTGACCGGTGTTTCCACTGCCAGTTCGATGAACATGTCACCTGTCCCGCCACCGCGCAGCGCCGGCATGCCCTTGCCACGCAAGCGCATCTGGCGACCGGACTGGCTGCCCGACGGGATCTGGACCCGCCCGCGGCCACCATCGATCGTGGGGACTTCGATTGCGCCGCCAAGCGCCGCCTTGGCCATGCTGACCGGGACGCGGCAATAGAGATTGGTGCCATCCCGTTCAAACAGATCGTGCGCCTGCACTTCGACAAAGATATAGAGGTCACCCGGCGGGCCTCCACGCATCCCCGCCTCGCCCTCGCCGGCAAGACGAATGCGGGTGCCTGTCTCGACACCTGCGGGAATATTGACGTTCAGTGCCCGATCCTTTTCGACGCGTCCCTGTCCGCCGCAAACCTTGCAGGGGTTCTTGATGATCTGCCCCAGCCCGGAACAGGTCGGACAGGTCCGCTCAACCGTAAAGAAGCCCTGCTGCGCGCGCACCTTGCCCATCCCCGAACAGGTCGGGCATGTCGTCGGTTCCGATCCCCCTTCCGATCCGTTTCCGTCGCAGGCCGAACAGGCCACCGCAGTAGGCACGTTGATGGTTTTCTGCAAACCGGAATAGGCATCTTCCATGGTGACGCGCAGGTTGTAACGCAGGTCCGCACCGCGCGCCGGGCGTCGTCCGCCGCCGCCCCGCTGTCCGCCCATGAAATCGCCGAAAAGATCGTCGAACACATCGGAAAAGGCCGAAGAGAAATCGCCGCCACCAAACCCCTGACCGGGCCGTCCGCCGCGTCCGCCTCCCATGCCGCCCTCGAAGGCGGCGTGACCGAACCGGTCATAGGCGGCTTTCTTTTCGGCATCCTTGAGAACTTCGTAGGCCTCGTTGGCCTCCTTGAACTGGCTTTCCGCGTCGGGGTTGCCGGCATTCCGGTCGGGGTGCAGTTCCTTGGCCTTCCTGCGATAGGCCTTCTTGATTTCGTCGGACGAGGCGCCCTTGGTCACGCCAAGCACGTCATAGAAGTCGCGTTTTGACATTCTGTTGTCCTCCTGTCTGAACGTCAGAGGGCCGGCGCCGCGATCGGGCCGGCCCATCCAGTTTCAAACAAGCGCCTTATGCACGCTTGTTATCGTCCAGATCCTCGAACTCTGCATCGACGATATCATCGTCGCCCGGGCCCGCATCGGCTGCCGCCGGTTCTTCTTCCGACTCCTGGCTGGCCTTGTAGATGGCTTCGCCAAGTTTCATCGCCGCTTCGGTCACGTTCTGGATGCCGGACTTGATCTTCTCGGCATTCTCGCTTTCCAGCTCGTCCTTGAGCGCCGCAATCGCCAGTTCGATCGCTTCGATGGTGGTCGGGTCCACCTTGTCGGAATGCTCTTCCATCGACTTTTCCGTCGAATGGATGAGGCTCTCCGCCTGGTTCTTGGCGTCGACAAGCTCGCGACGGGCCTTGTCTGCCTCGGCGTTTTCCTCGGCATCCTTGACCATCTTTTCGATGTCCTCATCCGACAGACCGCCCGAAGCCTGGATGGTGATCTTCTGCTCCTTGCCGGTGCCCTTGTCCATGGCCCCGACCGACACGATGCCGTTGGCGTCGATGTCAAAGGTGACTTCGATCTGCGGCATGCCGCGCGGAGCGGGCGGGATGTTTTCGAGGTTGAACTGGCCGAGGATCTTGTTGTCGGCGGCCATTTCACGCTCACCCTGGAACACACGGATGGTCACGGCGTTCTGGTTGTCCTCGGCCGTCGAGAAGATCTGCGACTTCTTCGTCGGGATCGTCGTGTTGCGGTCGATCAGGCGGGTGAACACGCCACCCAGCGTCTCGATGCCCAGCGACAGAGGCGTCACGTCGAGCAGCACAACATCCTTGACGTCACCTTGCAGAACACCGGCCTGGATGGCCGCGCCCATGGCAACAACCTCGTCCGGGTTCACACCCTTGTGCGGCTCCTTGCCAAAGAACTTGGTCACTTCCTCAACGACCTTGGGCATGCGGGTCATACCGCCGACCAGAACGATCTCGTCCACGTCGGAGGCCGACAGACCGGCATCCTTGAGCGCCGCCTGGCACGGCTTCAGCGAAGCCTTGATCAGGTCGCCGACCAGGCTTTCCAGTTTCGCGCGGGTCAGTTTCATGACCATGTGCAGCGGCTGGCCGCCCTTCGGATCCATCGAGATGAACGGCTGGTTGATCTCGGTCTGCGAGCTGCTGGACAGTTCGATCTTGGCCTTTTCGGCAGCTTCCTTGAGCCGCTGCAACGCCATCTTGTCCTTGGTCAGGTCGACGCCGTTTTCCTTTTTGAACTCGTCAGCGAGGTAATTGACGATCCGCATATCAAAGTCTTCACCGCCAAGGAACGTGTCGCCATTGGTGGATTTCACTTCGAACAGGCCGTCGTCGATTTCAAGGATGGTCACGTCGAATGTACCGCCGCCGAGGTCATAGACCGCGATGGTGTGCGTGTCTTTCTTGTCAAGACCATAGGCCAGCGCCGCCGCAGTCGGTTCGTTGATGATACGCAACACTTCCAGACCGGCGATCTTGCCCGCATCCTTGGTGGCCTGACGCTGGGCGTCGTTGAAATAGGCCGGCACCGTGATGACAGCCTGGCTGACCTCCTCGCCAAGATAGGATTCGGCGGTTTCCTTCATCTTGCCGAGGATGAAGGCCGAGATCTGGCTCGGTGAATATTTCTCGCCCTTGGCTTCCACCCATGCGTCGCCATTGCCGCCATCGATCACCGAGAAGGGCAGGTTCTTCTTGTCCTTGGCCAGATCCGGATCGTCATTGCGACGACCGATCAGGCGCTTGACGCCGAAAATGGTGTTGTCCGGGTTGGTGACGGCCTGACGCTTTGCGGGCTGGCCGACAAGCCGCTCTTCGTCCGTGAAGGCGACGATGGAGGGGGTGGTCCGGGCGCCCTCGGCGTTTTCGATCACGCGGGGCTGGCTTCCGTCCATGATGGCAACACAGCTGTTCGTGGTGCCGAGGTCGATTCCGATTACTTTGCTCATTTTGGTTTTTGATCCCTAGCTGTTTCAAGGCGATGACCCGAGGCCTGAACCCGTTATGGCATCCCGACCCCGATTGTGTTGCGCGATAGCGGGGGTCCCGCCAGTGCGCGTCCCGGCGTATATAGGGAGCAGTCATGCGGCCTGCAACCGTCGTTGCGCGGCTGAATTCACGAATCTTGGAAGAATTTTGAACCGGTTTGTCAGGAAAGGAGAACCGTCGGTGGGCTGTCTTGAATTGCGCGGCTTCGGGATATGGAAGGGCATGCTGGATCCGGCCAGACAGGAGGCGGTGGTCGCGGCGGTGCGCGACGTGGTGAGCGCGGCGCCTCTGTTCCAACCTGAAACGCCCTATGGACGACCGATGTCGGTGCGTATGACATCGGCAGGACGCCTTGGCTGGTACTCGGACCAGCGCGGCTATCGTTATGCGCCGCGCCATCCCGGTGGCGCGGAATGGCCCGCGATTCCCGAGGTCATCCTCACGATCTGGCGTGAGGTCACCGGCCTTGAAAGGCAACCGGATTGCTGCCTGATCAACTGGTATGGCGAAGGCGCACGGATGGGCCTGCACCAGGATCGCGACGAGGCCGATTTTTCCTGGCCGGTCGTGTCCATTTCACTGGGCGATGACGGGCTGTTTCGCATCGGCAATCCAACGCGGGGCGGATCGACAGAATCGCTATGGCTGACATCGGGGGATGTCGTGGTCATGGGCGGGGCGGCGCGGCTGACCTATCACGGGATCGATCGTATCCGGTTTCGATCCTCGCGACTTTTGCCGAAGGGGGGACGACTGAACCTGACATTGCGGGTTGTGACGTGATCGGGATCATCGCGACCTGTGCGCGTGCAGGGACGACATGGCGAGGGGCACTGCCCCTCGCACTCCCCGGAGTATTTAGCCAAAGATGAAATGGAACCGGATCAGCGGCGGGCCCCCCAGCTGACCGAGACGTGGCGCCGGGTATAGAACTCGCCCATGAGACCGATCACGATGAAGACCACACCGAGCCACCAGGCATAGTGCCAGTTGCTGAAATGCGGGTTGTAGTTGATGAAGACGAAGCCGCGGGCCTGATCGATCGCGTGAAACAGCGGGTTCCAGTCGAACATTGCGAGCATGTACGCCGGCAGCGTGTTGGCCAGGAACATTTTTCCCGAAGCGATCATGTTGGCACGCTGGTAGATCGTGACCAGGATACCGACCGCCATCGGAAACCACGGTCTGAGCACCATGAAGATCAGCCCGACCCCGCATCCTGTGAACCAGGCAAGAAGCAGCATTCCGAACGCGGCGGCGGGATGCTCGATCTCTATCGGGGTGAAGGCGATATGATAGATCAGAAGGATCGTGAACATCGACAGCGTCTGGACATAGAGCGATGCCAGCGCCGCCGCGGAAATGGAAACGATCGTGTTCATCGGGCCATGCTGCATCAGCGGTGAATTCGGCCCCTCGGCGCCGGCGACGGCGCTTACGGCCTTGGTATGGCAGATGAACAGGAAGATGCCGGACATCACGTAGAGCAGGAAATCGCCCCGCACCGCCGAACCGCGCAGCCCCAGGACGATGAACATGAAATAGAACACCATGACGAAAAGCACGATCTGCATCATGTTCAGCAGGATCGCAACCAACGCGTTGTGGTGGCGTTTGCGCACGTTGCGCGCCACGGCGTGATAGATCAGTCCGGCGATCTGCGCGGCGCCAGCCAGCCTGGATTTGCCTCGGGGTTGAACGAACATGGGTCTGTGATCCTGTGACGCTGGCCAACTTGACACGGAAATCTTGCCGAACCGTTGCGCTGCCATCATAAGGGGCGGACAATCGCTTATCAACAAACCGCATCGGAGTAGCCCGCGTGACCCATGAAGAGCTGATCCCCGTTATCCGCCGACTGTCCATCGAGGCAGGCGCCAAGATCATGGAGATTTACAATTCGGACGATTTCGACGTGAAGGTCAAATCCGACGACAGCCCGGTGACGGCAGCGGACGAAGCCGCCGACGCGCTGATTTCGGCCGGGCTGCGCGCGGCGTTTCCCGATGTGATGCTGGTCACCGAAGAACAAGCGGAAAGCCACAGCGAGACCGGCGATACGTTTCTGATCGTCGATCCGCTGGATGGCACCAAGGAATTCATCCACCGTCGCGGCGATTTCACGGTGAACATTGCACTGGTCGAAAACGGCGTGCCGACGCGTGGCGTGGTCTATGCCCCGGCCAAGGGACGCATGTTCTATACACAGGCGGATGGGCAATCGGTCGAGGAGAGCGGCGCGCTGGCCGCCGACACGATCGGTCCGGTCAGCCCGATCACGGTCGCGACGCCCGACAACAGCGCGTTGATGGTCGTGGCGAGCAAATCCCATCGCGACCAGGCGACGGATGACTATATCAACAAATATGACGTGAAGGACATGAAGAGCGCGGGATCGTCGCTGAAATTCTGTCTTGTCGCCACGGGCGAAGCCGATCTTTACCCGCGCGTCGGGCGCACGATGGAATGGGACACCGCGGCTGGCCATGCCGTGTTGCAGGGCGCTGGCGGCAGGGTGGTGCGTTTTGACGATCATAGCCCGCTGACCTACGGCAAGGAGGGGTATGCCAATCCATTTTTCATCGCCTATGCCCCCGGCGTCACCCTGATGAGCGCCTGATGGCGGTCCTGATTGTCATCCCTGCACGTTACGCATCGTCACGGTATCCGGGCAAACCGCTGGTGCCGCTGACCGGGGCGAATGGCACGGCACGGACCCTGATCGAGCGCTCCTGGCGCGCGGCGCGGGCGGTGGCCGGTGTCGATCATGTGGTGGTTGCCACCGATGATGACCGAATTCGCTCCGCCTGCGAAGGCTTCGGTGCAGACGTGGTGATGACATCGCCAGACTGCGCCAACGGCACGGAGCGATGCGCCGAGGCGCATCGGGCGCTTGGCAACGGTTATGAGATCGTGGTCAATCTTCAGGGCGATGCGCCTTTGACACCGCACTGGTTTGTCGAAGATCTCGTCTCTGGACTGCGGGCCGACACGGACGCAGGGGTTGCGACGCCGGTCCTGCGGTGTGACGGTGCGGCGCTGAACGGATTCCTGGCGGACCGCAAGGCCGGGCGGGTCGGCGGGACCACGGCGGTCTTTGCCGCGGACAAGAGCGCGATGTACTTTTCCAAGGAGGTGATCCCGTTCACCCCGGACACCTATGCCGACGATGCCGAAACTCCGGTTTTTCACCATGTCGGGGTCTATGCCTATCGACCGGATGCGCTGGCCGCCTATCCCGACTGGACCATGGGGCCGCTGGAACGGCTGGAAGGGCTCGAGCAATTGCGCTTCATGGAGAACGGGAGCAGGATCCTGTGCGTCGAAGTCCAAGCGCGCGGTCGGCAATTCTGGGAATTGAACAATCCCGAAGACGTGCCGCGCCTGGAGACGATGATGAAACAGATGGGGCTGGAGTGATACGCAGACCAGAGGTACAGACACAGTCTTGCCTTTCGCATGAGGCACCCCCGAACAAGGCAGACCGCCGAAAAACGGGCCCTGTCGGATAACCGGTAAAGAAATATCGCAGCCGGCGATTCAGCCTCCCGCCCGTCGCCGTCATATAGCGCGTCGCACAATTTATATTTTTACACATCCGGCCCTGCGTCCGACGACATGGACACAGACCCGATCGCCGCGGTTTCCATTGATCGGAAAGGCAAAATTTCGCTTTTCCGCCGCCGGGTCGCTGCGGACGGCAGCCCGCCCATCTGGCATTGCCCGATTGCGATTGCTCTGCCGACGCCCTAAGGTTGAGTCGGTGTTCCCGCGGGGCAAGCCACCAGGCCGGCGGATTTATGCGAGTTGACTGCCGTTGACGATATTTCCCCTTTTCACCCCCGACCGATCTGTGTGTTTGTGTCGGCGGACGCAGAGGATCCGCGCAAATGGAGTGCTACCCTCCTGGAGCCGATATCGGCAAAGGCTCGATGTGTAGTTTGCGAAGCCGGGATGGAATGCGTATGACGACGGGCAGCGTATCGTGTATGACAGCGCCGGTCATGCAGTCCAAGTGTAGACATTTTTGAACTGAGAGAAGGCCATGGGCAAGAAAGTAACAAAAGCAATTTTTCCGGTCGCCGGAATGGGGACGCGGTTTCTGCCGGCCACCAAATCGGTACCAAAGGAAATCATGACGCTGGTTGACCGCCCATTGGTGCAATACGCCATCGACGAAGCGCGCGCCGCCGGGATCAAGGAGTTCATCTTTGTCACCTCCAAGGGCAAGGGCGCTCTGGAAGATTACTTTGATCACTCGCCGGTGCTCGAGCAGGAGCTTCGCCGCAAGGGCAAGACCGAGCTTCTGGAGATTCTCAAGGCCACGAACATGGAAAGCGGCGCCATCGCCTATATTCGCCAGCACCGGGCCCTCGGACTGGGACATGCGGTATGGTGCGCACGGCGGCTGATTGCCAATGAACCCTTTGCGGTCATTCTGCCCGATGACGTGATCGCCGCAGAAACCCCGTGCCTTCAACAGATGGTGGAGGCCTATGAAGAAACCGGCGGCAACATGGTTGCGGCGATGGAAGTCCCGCCCGAGGCCGCGTCGGCCTATGGCGTGCTGGATCTGGAAGAGGACCGGGGATCAATCGTCAAGGTCAAGGGCATGGTCGAAAAGCCCAAACCCGCCGAGGCTCCGTCGAACCTCGCGGTGATCGGCCGCTATATCCTCAGCCCGTCGATCCTGCGTAACCTCAACAAGATGAAGGAAGGCGCCGGCGGTGAAATCCAGCTCACCGACGCGATTGCGCAGGACATCGGCACCTCCAATTCGGTCTACGGGTTCCGGTTCCGCGGACAGCGGTTCGATTGCGGCTCCAAGGCCGGTTTCCTGCAGGCCAGCGTCGCCTTTGCACTGGCGCGCGACGATCTGCGCGACGACCTCTCGCGCTATCTGCGCGATATCGTCCAGTTGGACAAAGCCGCCGAATAGGTCGCGCGAGGATCAGCTATGAACACCGTTCTGGTGACTGGTGGCGCCGGTTATATCGGGTCACATGCCTGCAAGGCACTGAAAGCCGCGGGCTATGTCCCTGTGACCTATGACAATCTTGAAACCGGCTGGCAGGATGCGGTCAGGTTCGGCCCTTTCGAGCGGGGCGACCTGCTGGACCGTGCGCGACTGGATGAGGTCTTTGCAGCCCACAAGCCCATCGCCGTCATGCATTTTGCCGCCCTCAGCCAGGTCGGCGAAGCGATGAGCCAGCCGGGTCGCTACTGGCGCAACAATGTCGAGGGCTCTCTAACCCTGATCGAGGCGGCCGTTGCGGCGGGGTGCCTGAATTTCGTGTTTTCCTCGACCTGCGCCACCTATGGCGAACATGACAACGTGGTGCTGGACGAAAACACACCACAGATGCCTCTCAACGCCTATGGCGCGTCCAAGCGCGCGATCGAGGACATCCTGCGCGATTTCGAGGCCGCCCACGGCCTCCGCCACGTGATCTTTCGCTATTTCAACGTCGCGGGCGCAGATCCCGAGGCCGAAATTGGCGAGCATCACCGCCCAGAAACCCATCTCATCCCGATCATGCTCGAAGCGATCGACGGAAAGCGCGACGCGCTGACGGTTTTCGGAACGGATTATGACACGCCGGACGGCACTTGTATCCGCGATTATGTCCATGTCAGCGACCTGGTGGACGCCCACCTGCTAGGGCTGCAATGGCTCCTGGACGACAAGGGAAGCAAGGTGTTCAACCTTGGAACGGGCAGCGGATTTTCGGTGCGCGAGGTGATCGACCATTCCCGCACCGTCACCAATCGCGAGGTGCCATATGTCACCGGTCCGCGCCGTGCCGGAGACGCGACCAAGCTGGTATCGGGATCGATGCGGGCCGAGCAGGAGCTTGGCTGGAAACCGTCCCGATCCGATCTGCGCACCATGATCGCCGATGCCTGGCGCTGGCATGAGGCAGGCCATTACGACAAGTGACGTCATGAACCGCCGAATCGGCCCACGCGCCGCTTACCGCCTGCGGTGGCGCCGTCGCGGCCTGTTGTGGCGGTCCTTTCGCAGCCGGCGTCATCTGCAGCCGGTCAACGACCGCACCGCCCGGATTACCCCGTCCGCGATCCTGGCCTTCAGCACGATCCGCAACGAGATCGACCGCCTGCCGTGGTTTCTTGAGCACCATCGCAGGCTGGGCGTCGATCACTTCCTGATCGTGGACAACGCCAGCGACGACGGTTCGGCCGAGTATCTCGCCGCACAGCCGGATGTCTCGCTCTGGCATACCGACCGGAGCTATCGCGACGCGCGTTTCGGACTGGACTGGATGACATGGCTTCAGATGCGCTATGCGCACGGTCACTGGAGCCTGATGCTCGACGCGGACGAATTGCTTGTCTATGCGCATCACGAGACCCGCACACTACACGAGCTGACCCGCTGGCTGAAGGCGCAGGGCCGCGACGTATTCGGCGCGCTGATGCTCGATCTCTATCCCCAAGGGCCGCTCGGAGCGCATCGCTACCGCGCCGGAGAAGACCCGGTTGCCGCCCTGCCCTGGTTCGATCCCGAACCCTACAGGTCACAGCGGCAGCAGCCGCTGGGCAACCTGTGGGTTCAAGGCGGCCTGCGCGAGCGCGTGTTCTTTGCCGACACCCCACGCCGCTCTCCGACATTGAACAAGTTGCCACTGGTGCGTTGGTCGCGCCAATACGCCTATTTCAATTCATGCCATTCGATCCTGCCGCGCGCGTTGAACTTCGCTTATGACGGTCCTGGCTCGCGTATGCCCTGCGGCGTCCTGCTGCACACGAAATTCCTGCCGCAGGCGGTGGAGCGCGCCAGCATCGAGAAGCAACGCCGCCAGCATTTTCACGCGCCCGATGATTTTGCGGGTTATTATGATCAACTTGCCGCTGGCCCCGACCTCTGGTGCCCTGATTCGGCCCGGTACGAAGGCTGGCGACAACTCGAAGACTGCGGATTGATGCAGTCCGGAGGCTGGTAGGGCTGGCGTTCGTTCCAAAAAGGTGACACTTTTGATAAAGTTCCCCGCAATTTTCTGAGAGCTTTTGGATACGGCTAACCGAACAGTGACAATTGGACAGGTATTTCAGAACCGGCATTCGTTACTCGCTAACAGTATGCCGTTGCCTCGGGAGCGCGCCGGATCATGAGCCTGTGGACATCCTATCGCATGAGAGTGCGGCGCAGGCTCCGTTTGTTGCGTTGCCTGCGCAAATCGCGCGAGTTGACCCTGACGCAGGACAACACGGCGGCGATCCGTCCGGATGACATTCTGCTGGTCAGCATCTTTCGCAACGAAGGTGCAAGGCTGCCGTATTTTCTGGAATATTACCGCAAGCTTGGTGTGGATCACTTCCTGTTCGTTGACAATGACAGCGACGATGGCACCGCCGAGTTGCTCGCTGATGCGCCGGATATCTCGGTCTGGCACAGCCGGCACAGCTACAAGAAAGCGAATTTCGGCACCGACTGGCTGAACTATCTTCTCGGCAAATACGGCCACGGCCACTGGACGCTGACCGTCGATCCCGACGAGTTCTTTATATATCCGTTCTGTGATACCCGTCCCTTGCGGGCACTGACCGACTGGCTGTGCGCGTCATCGGTCAAATCCTTCGGCGCCATGCTGCTTGACATGTATCCGCGCGGGCGGCTGGACGCGGAGCGCTATAAACCTGGTCAGAACCCGATGGAAATCGCCGAATGGTTCGACAGCGGCAATTACACGCTGAAACGCAATCCCGATCTCGGCAACCTGTGGATTCAGGGCGGGCCGCGCAGCCGCATGTTCTTTGCAGACAATCCGGAAAAAGCCCCCGCGCTGAACAAGATCCCCCTGGTCAAATGGAATCGACGCTACACCTATGTCAGCTCAAGCCACATGCTGCTGCCGCGCGGTTTAAACCTTGTCTACGATCAAAACGGAGGAGAAAAGGCCAGCGGTGTTCTCCTTCACGCCAAGTTTCTTGACAATTTTGCCGACAAGGCCACCGAGGAACTGACGCGCAAGCAACATTATTATGGTTCCGTCGAGTATCGGGCTTATCTCGACCAGCTCGGAGACGGCGCAGGGCCGTGGAACGAGTGGAGCGAGAAATACATCAACTGGCGACAGATCGAGATCCTCGGCCTGATGTCCAAGGGGAACTGGACATGACAGTAGGCATTGCCATGCTGGTTCACACGGCGCTGGATCGCGTCGAACAGGTGGCACGTCACTGGGCCGCAGCCGGGTGTCCCGTGGCTTTGCACGTGGATCTGAACGTGTCACGGGATGACTATGACCGGCTTGTGAGCGCGCTGGCAGATCAACCGATAATCCGCTTTTGCAAGCGACACAGATGTGAATGGGGTCGTTGGGGCATCGTCGCCGCGTCGCAATCGGCGTGCGAATTGTTGCTGGACCAGTTCGATGATCTTCATCATGTCTATCTTGTCTCCGGGTCCTGCCTGCCATTGCGCCCGGTTCCTGAACTGATCGACTATCTTGCCAGACGACTACGTACTTTATCGAAAGCGCGACAACCGCCGATGTGCCATGGGCCAAGGGGGGGCTGCAGCAAGAGCGTTTTACGCTGAGATTCCCGTTTTCCTGGAAACGACATCGCGCAGCATTTGACCGCTATGTTCGGCTGCAACGCCGGCTGGGTTTCAAACGAAAAATACCCGATGGACTGGTGCCGCATATCGGCAGCCAATGGTGGTGCCTCACGCGCCAGACACTTTCATCCATTCTCAGCGATCCGAACCGTGCTCTTTACGACAACTATTTCCGCAAGGTCTGGATCCCGGATGAAAGCTATTTCCAGACGCTGGCGCGCCGGTTCTCGACCCATATCGAAAGCCGCTCGCTGACTCTCTCCAAGTTCGACCATCAGGGCAAGCCGCACGTGTTCTACGACGATCATCTGCAACTGCTCAGGCGGTCGAACTGTTTCGTGGCGCGCAAGATCTGGCCGCACGCGAACCGGCTCTATGGGGCGTTCCTGAACAACACGGGTGCCATGAACCTGGCAGAGCCGAACCCCGCGCGAATTGATCGTGTATTCGCCAGGGCGATGGAGCAGCGGACACGCGGACGTCCGGGGCTCTATATGCAGAGCCGGATGCCACATCCGGGGGCGGTGACTGCGCCGACCTCGAATCCCTACTCTGTGTTTCAGGGGTTTTCGGAACTATTTTCCAATTTCGAGGATTGGCTTGCCAGAACCACCGAAAATCAGGTGCACGGGCGTCTTTTTGCGCCTGATACAGTCGAGTTTTCCGGACGGAGCTGCGTCTACAACGGTGGCCTGAGCGACAGTGCCGCCAAAAGGGATTATGCACCCGAAGCCTTCCTGACCAGCCTGATCTGGAACACACGGGGCGCGCGGCAGTGCTTTCAATACGGCCCCGCAGACAGGCAGAACATCGCGCCGTTCATCGCACGTGATCCGAATGCCCAGATATCGGTCATCACCGGAGCATGGGCGATTCCGTTGTTTCATTCCAGTTGCGACTTTTCCGAATTGCGCAAGCGTGCGGCCGCGTTGCAAAAGATCGAGACGCGGCAATTGTCCATGCTAAGATCGAAAGAGACCAAGGCGCAGACGCGCATCTGGTCGCTTGCCGAGTTCATGGAGACACCGATGGAGGCCCTGCAGGACATTGTGGACGAGATTGGCCAAACCAATAGCCGCACCCTGAATGAAGCGCCGCGAATGGCGGATTTGGCCGGATTCGGTCAATTCCTGCAAAACCTGAAGAATCAGGGAATGCATCCGCATCTCACCGGTGATTTCCCGTTGGAAGAACCGCTGGTCGTATTGCCCAAGCGCGTCAGCAGACCCTATCTGGTTCGATAGCGCGACATGACGGGCATGTTCGAGTATTTCGTGCTGTTCGCGGAGATGCGGACCGGGTCCAATTTTCTTGAAACCAACCTGAATGCACTTGCAGACATCCAGTGTCATGGCGAGGCCTTCAACGCCAACTTCATCGGATACCCCAAGCGCACGGAGGTGTTGGGTGTGTCGCGGGCCGAACGCGATGCCGCGCCGCAAGAGCTGATCTCGACCATCCGCGCGGCGCCCGGTGGCTTGCACGGCTTTCGATATTTCCACGACCATGACGCGCGGGTGTTCGACACGATCGTCGATGACCCGCGTTGCGCGAAGATCATCCTGACACGCAATCCGCTGGACAGCTATGTTTCGTGGAAAATCGCGGCTGAAACCGGACAATGGAAGCTGACCAATGTCAAACGACGCAGAGCCTCGCTTGCCCATTTCGACGCACAGGAATTTGACCGTCATCTGGATGTGATACGCGGCTTTCAGGAAAAGATCCTGACACGGCTGCAGGTCAGCGCACAGACCGCATTCTACCTGTCCTATGACGACCTGCGCGATATCGAGATACTCAACGGGCTGGCGGCGTGGCTGGGCTCCGGAGACCGCCTTGCAAAGTTGGATCAGAGCCTCAAGCCGCAAAACCCGGCGGCCCTGTCCGACCGTGTCGACAACCCGGACGAGATGGAACAGGCGCTGGCCCGAGCCGATTATTTTCAACTCTCGCGCACCCCTAACTTCGAACCTCGCCGCGGCCCTGCGGTGCCCTACCATGTCGCGGCGGCCCGTGCACCGCTGTTGTTCATGCCGGTTCCCGGCGGACCGACTGACCAGATGGAACAGTGGCTGGCACTGCTGGACGATGTGCCGCGAAACGAATTGCAAACCGG
Source organism: Sedimentitalea sp. XS_ASV28 (assembly GCF_041224545.1). Classification (NCBI taxonomy): domain Bacteria; kingdom Pseudomonadati; phylum Pseudomonadota; class Alphaproteobacteria; order Rhodobacterales; family Paracoccaceae; genus Sedimentitalea; species Sedimentitalea sp. XS_ASV28. The sequence continues at coordinate 29,958 of NZ_JBGFGP010000125.1, forward strand.
GATGAACCAGAAACGATTGCGCCAATGGCTGCAAAGCCACGACGGTCATCGCGGGTTCACCGTTCTGCGCCATCCGCTGGCGCGCGCGCATTCGGTTTTCTGCACCGCGATCCTGTCAGACGGCCCAGCGGCCGAACCAAAGATGCAAGAGGGCCTGGCACGCCAGTTCAAACTGAAACGTCCGCCCAACGGAACGTGGTCAACCGCAGAAGAACACCGCGATGCATTTTCGGTTTTCCTGGATTTCGCGCAGGCCAACATGGCCGGACAGACGGCGCTTGCCCCCCAACCCGCGCTTTGCAGCCAGGCCGGCGCGCTTTCGGGATTTGCGGAATTCACCGTGCCGGATTTTGTCCTGCGGGAAGAGGATCTGACGCAGATGTTGCCGGTGTTGTGCGCGCTGGCCGGATATGGCGACGCGCCCCCGCCCCTGCCGGTCAGCAGACTGGACGAACCGTTTCCGCTCGCCGAGGTCTACGATGCGGCGCTCGAGAAAAAAGCCGCGCAGATTTACCGGCGCGACTATTTGTTATTCGGATTCGGGGACTGGCGCCCGCCTCAGGCCGCCTGAACCGACTGCGCCTCGGACAACAATGCATAGAGCGTCGTGACATCCAGATTGGCCCGCAGCTTTGAACACAACGCGGGTTCACGCAGGGTCCGCGACACGAGCGCAAGTGCCTTGAGGTGTTCGACGCCTGCGTCTTCGGGTGCAAAGAGCGCAAAGGCAATGTCGACCGGCTGCCGATCGACCGCGCCGAAATCGATGGGCTTTTCCAGCATGACAAAGACGCCGACAACCCGTGTCAGCCCCTCCATCCGCGCATGCGGCAGGGCAACGCCATGGCCCACACCTGTTGGGCCAAGGCTTTCACGTTCCAACAGCGCATCCACAGTCATCGCAGCATCCAGCCCGTAAGCATTATGGGCCACTTCACCGATTTCCTGAAACAACCGCTTCTTGCTCGATGCGGCCGAGAAAACCTTGACGGCCTCAGGCTTGAGGATGCTGGTCAACTCCATGTGTCACTGTCTCCGTTGGGCGCCGAGAGGCGCCACAGGGTAATGTCTTGCCGCTCAGGGGTCTATCCAGCCGATATTGCCATCTTCGCGGCGATACACGACGTTCAGCCCTTCCTTGCTTTCGTTGCGGAAAATCAGCACCGGTGCACCTGCAAGTTCCATCTGCATCACCGCCTCCCCCACAGATAGCGACGGTATCTGGGTTTCCATCTCGGCAACGATGATCGGCTGAAGCGTATCAGGCTCGGCGTCTTCGGTCTGCTCTTCCGACGCGAGGATATAAGAGGAGGCGCCAAAGAGTTCAACAGGTTGTGAGCGGTCGCGATGGTGATCTTTCAGCCGCCGTTTATAGCGTCGCAGTTGCTTTTCCATTTTCTCGGAACAGGCTTCGAACGCCGCATAAATCTCGTGCGCATGCGCCTTTGCGGTGGCGTTCAGACCGGTCGACAGATGAATCGTCGCTTCGCAAACATACTCGCTCGCCGAACGGGAAAAGATGACATTGGCACCGGTTGGCCGCTCGGCATATTTATCCACCACCGCATCCAGATCAGTCTTGACGTGTGTTTGCAGAGCCTCGCCAATATCGATCTGTTTTCCGCTGATTTGGTAACGCATATGTTCTCCTTCTCTGTTTCAACCGGCAACGCGGCACAGGACGGCCGCGAAGAAGTCAGGTCCGGCTGAGGGGGTCAGGCAATCGTTCCGCCTGTTGTATGCGCGTCGCCCCCTTGAGGAAGGGCATGTGGGGAACTGCATCAGACAGGAGTTTTGCCATGCCCCATTTGAGGCGACACACGGGGTCGCTGTCAATGCAAAGCGGCATCAATACGGTCGCAAACCGCTCGCCGGCGCGGGAATCCGGCGACCGGTCAGTAGATCCTGAAATTTTCGCCCAGATAGACGCGCCGTACGTTTTCGTTTTCCACGACTTCGGCGGGCGTCCCCGTCATCAGGACCTGCCCGTCATGCAGGATATAGGCCCGGTCAACGATCTCCAGCGTCTCGCGCACGTTGTGATCGGTGATCAGCACGCCAATCCCGCGTTTCTTGAGATCGGCGACCAGATGGCGGATATCGCCGACCGAGATCGGATCGACCCCGGCGAACGGCTCGTCCAACAAGAGGTATTTCGGGTTCGCCGCGAGGCAGCGCGCGATCTCGACCCGGCGCCGCTCCCCGCCCGACAAGGCCAGTGCCGGGGCGCGGCGCAGGTGCTCGATGGAGAAATCCGACAACAGTTCTTCAAGACGTTCGCGGCGCTTGTGATGATGCCGCACGGTGATGTCGAGTACCGCGGAAATATTGTCCTCGACGCTGAGGCCGCGAAAGATCGACATTTCCTGCGGCAGATACCCGATTCCCAGCCGCGCGCGCCTGTACATCGGCAGCCCGGTCACCACCTGCCCGTCGATGGACACGCTGCCTGCTTCGGGAATCACCAGCCCCGCGATGGCGTAAAACGTGGTGGTCTTGCCGGACCCGTTGGGTCCGAGCAGCGCCGCAACCTCACCGCGATTGACACCCATCGTCACATCGCGAATGACCAGTTTCTTGCGATAGGACTTGCGCAAACGTTCGATCCGCAGACCGGATTCACCTTCGGTCACGGTCAGGCTGGGGGCGGTCATTGCGATTTTTCCGGGATCAGGATGGTCTTGACCCGGCCCACCATGTTTGCGGTGCCATCGGTCAGGTTTACCGTCATCTTCTCGGAGGTAAGCGCATTGGCCCCCTGCGTCAGCAGCACATCGCCGGTCATCACCACGACTCCGCTGTCGATGGTATAATCCGCCCGCTGCGCGCTGGCGGCATCCGGCCCGTTGACAAGAACCACGTCGCCCACGGCTTCCAGTCGCTCGACGCCGCCGGTGCTTTCGGCATAGATGACAAGAACCCGTTGCGCGGACAGGCGCATCTCGCCCTGCCCGACGAGCACGTTGCCCTTGAATTCGGCCGAGCCGTCGGCCTGATTCACGTCCAGCATATCCGACGTCACCTCGACCGGCAGGGTCGGATCCGCCTTGATCGCGCCAAATGCGACCCTGGTACCCTGCGTCTGGGCCATCGCGGCGCCCGGGGCGAGTGCGACGCACAGGAAAAGGGCAGCAATACGGTTCACTTATTATCTTTCTAACTGTTTCGGATCGTATATCAGCTTAACGCCATTCTTGAAAAGCATATGCAGGTCCCCGTCACCGGTTTTTGCGGAAAACTCCATGTTTCCCGCGCTGAGCTCCCCCATCGGCCCCGACCCTGTCACGGCTCCGGGCGTGCTGCCGGCGATGCCATCCAGTGCCGCGTTCAGCACATCGGTCAGCACCACCAGCCCGGTGGATGTTTCGATACGGACGTTGCCTGTGAACCTGGCCGTGTCTCCCGCGGGGCCAAGACTGCCCGAGTCCGACTGCAAGGTTATCAGCTGACCGTCCGCCGTCTTGAGACGGGCATTCAGATTGTCGGCATCCCCGGGCGTGGTGTCGTTGCCCGGCCGGGCGCTTTCGGCGGTGACGGAGATTTCATCGCCCTTGGTCGTGGTTCCGGAAAAGAACGGCTTTGTCACCTGTTGTCCCTTGGTACGGGCCGAGACATCGGCATCGGTGAACGGGATCGTCGCCACCTGGTCCTCGCTGCGCGACAACAGGAACAGGGTCGCCAGAATGGCCAATGCCGACAGCGGCAAAATCACCCTCAGGATTGCGACCGTGCGCGAATATGGATCCACCGGCGCCCCCGGATCAGCCCAGACCGACCCGCAGGCAGTCATGGATATGCAACAGCCCCAGCGGCACCGCCGGTCCATCGGGTTCAACGACGAACAGGCAGGTGATCTTGCGCTGGTTCATCACAGCGACCGCCTCTTCGGCGAGTGCATCCGGGCCGATCACGGTCGGGCCGGAGGTCATCACCTCGCCCGCCCGATGCGCAAGCAGGCCGTCCATCTTGCGCCGCAAATCGCCGTCGGTGATGATCCCCGCGAGGGTGCCATCCGCGCCGCAAACCCCGGCTACGCCGAAACCTTTCTGGCTGATTTCGATCAGGGTATCGCTCATCGGAGCCGCCAGGTCGACCAGCGGCAGAGCCGCACCCGTGTGCATCAGATCGCGCACCTTGGAGAGCCGCGCGCCCAGTTTGCCGCCGGGATGAAACTCGCGGAAATGTTCGGGGGTAAAGGCGCGATGCTCCATCAGCGCCACCGCCAGCGCGTCGCCAAGCGCCAGCGTCATGGTCGTCGAGGTGGTCGGCACGATGCCGGTGCCGCAGGCTTCTTCCGCCGCGGGAAGGACCAGCGCAACATCGGATTGGCGCAACAATGTCGAGTCTGCACGGCTCGCGACACCGATCAACGGAATGCCGAACCTTCGGGTATAGGCCACCAGATCGGCGAGTTCGGGCGTTTCACCCGAATTGGACAACACCAGCGCGACGTCACCCTGCGCCATCATGCCAAGATCGCCATGACTCGCTTCTGCGGGATGCACGAAATGCGCGGGCGTGCCGGTACTGGCAAAGGTCGCCGCGATCTTGCGGGCGATATGCCCGGATTTGCCCATGCCGCTGACGATGACCCGGCCATTCGCTCCGAGAAGCAACTCGACGGCGCGGTCAAAATCGCCGTTCAGGCTCTGCTCGAGCAGGGACAGCGCCTCGGCTTCGACGCGAATGACTCGGCGCGCCGTGGTTTGGAACGTGCTGCTCATGAATGTGCAAATATGTCGGTTTCGGGCCAGCCCGCCAGATCGAGCTGTGCGCGCGTGGGCAGAAAGTCAAAACAGGCCTGCGCGATCTCGCTGCGCCCTTCGCGCGCCAGCCGCTTGTCCAGTTCTTCGCGCAGCCGGTGCAGATGCAGGACATCGGAGGCCGCATAGTCAAGCTGTGCGTCGGTCAGTTGCGCCGCCCCCCAATCGCTCATCTGCTGCTGCTTGGAAATATCCACGCCGATCAGTTCCTGCGTCAGGTTCCGCAGACCATGCCGGTCGGTATAGGTCCGCACCAGCCGAGAGGCGATCTTGGTGCAGTAGACCGGGGCGGCCAGCGCCCCGAAGGCATGATACATCGCCGCAATATCGAAGCGCCCGAAGTGAAACAGCTTGAGCACACCGGAATCTTCCAGCATGGCGCAGAGGTTGGGTGCCTCGCTCTGGCCCCTGGCCACCTGTACGATATGGGCATCTCCGTCGCCGCCCGACATCTGGATCACGCAGAGCCGGTCCCGATGCGGGTTCAGCCCCATGGTCTCGCAATCGATGGCGACGACCGGCCCGAGGTCAAGCCCGTCGGGCAGATCGTTCTGATAGAGATGATTGGCCAAGCTGATATCCTCTGAAACACCGCGTACACATCTCGCCGAGATAGGCGGTTTGCGGCGCAAACTCAACTGCCGCAGGGTCACGCGCGGCAACAACTGGCCCATCGACCGAGTGTTCCGCTAAGGTCGAACCGTCAGCAATGGAGAAACCGAATGCGCGCCTATGATCGTGAAGACCTGCAGTTTCAACTCTGGGAGGTCGCGGGCCTGTCCGACCTGCTGTCCGGCACCGATATCGACCGCGAAACGGTGAACGGCATACTGGATACGGCGGACCAGGTCGCAACCGAGCATTTTCTGCCCATTGGCCGCGACATCGACGAAACCGAACCCGCCTTTGTCGACGGGCGGGCGATCTTGCCCGAGGCGGTCAAGCCGGCGCTGGATGCCTATGTCGATGCCGGATTCATCGCCGGGGCGTTTGCGCCGGAACATGGGGGGATGGGCCTGCCGGAAACCGTGCATCAGGCCGCTGCCTTTGTCCTCGCGGCATCGAACGTATCGCTGTCGGGCTATGGCATGCTGACCGTCGGCGCGGGTCGGCTGATCCAGAGTTTCGGCACTGACGCACAAAAACGGACATGGCTCGCCCCGATGATCGAAGGGCGGTTCTTCGGCACCATGTGTCTGAGCGAACCACAGGCCGGGTCATCCCTGTCGGACATCACCACCCGCGCCGAACCGGTGGGAGACGGGCGCTATCGCATCACCGGGCGCAAGATGTGGATCTCGGGCGGTGATCACGACCTGAGCGAGAACATCGTTCACCTTGTCCTCGCCAAGATCCCCGGCGGCCCTCCGGGCGTAAAGGGCATCTCGTTATTCATCGTGCCCAAACATGACATCGACGGCAGCGGCAACGACGTGACGCTGGCGGGCCTCAATCACAAGATGGGGTATCGCGCGACCACCAACTGCGCGCTGAACTTTGGCGACAACGGCGCGTGTTATGGAACGTTGCTGGGCGAGCCGCACAAGGGTCTGTCCTATATGTTCCAGATGATGAACGAAGCGCGCATCGGGGTCGGCATGGGGGCTACCGCGCTCGGCCAGGCCGGGTATCAGGCCTCATTGACCTATGCGCGCGAACGCCCTCAGGGGCGTGCCCCAGGCAGCAAGGACCCTGCGACGCCGCAGCTTGCGATCATCGAACATGCCGATGTGCGCCGGTTGCTGCTGGCACAGAAGGCGAATGTCGAACCCGCGCTTGCCCTTGCACTGTTCTGCGCCACGCTGGTTGATCGTGAACGCCGGGGCGATACGGATGTCGGCGCACTGCTCGGCATGTTGACACCCATCGCGAAATCCTGGGCTTCGGAGTTTTGCCTTGAGGCCAACAAGCACGCGATTCAGGTTCTCGGCGGCGCGGGCTATACGCGCGACTACCCGGTCGAGCGGTATTATCGCGACAATCGGCTGAACCCCATTCACGAGGGGACGCATGGCATACAGGGCCTTGACCTGTTGGGCCGCAAGGTACTGATCGATGGCGGCGTCGGCTTTCGCGACGTCATGGCGGCGATCCGGGCGGATATAGGCAACGCCGCGGATAGCGAATTTGCCGAGCCGCTCGAACAGGCTGTCCAGCGGCTTGACAAGGTAACGCAGCATCTGGCCGGATTGGTCGCCGCCGATCCGGAACCGGGTCTTGCCAATGCGACGCTCTATCTCGATTGTTTCGGCCATGTGGTCATGGCGTGGATGTGGCTTCGGATCGCCACGGCGGCCGGGCGGGTCGCCGCACGCGACGGCGACCGCGATTTCCTGCGCGGCAAACACCAGGCCGCGCGATATTTCTATCGACGTGAACTGGTCAGAACGCAGGGATGGGCACAAACCCTGATGGCCAATGACGCCAGCGCCTATGACATGCGCGACAGCTGGTTTTGACACGTTTCGGGTCTGGCCTGACATATCCGGCGCGAGACCCGATCTCATGTGGCGATCGGTGGGTGAGGCACGATGCCGAACGCCTCAGCGCGGGCGGGCGCCACCCGGACCCTGGGCGCGGCGCAGGATCAGGGTCAGCCGGTCGAAACTGTTGCGCACGTCTTCCGGCTCCGGCCGGGCAAAGAACGCGTCCAGTTCCGGCCAGACCCTGACTGCCTGATCCAGCACCGGATCGGTGCCTTCGGCGTACAGCCCCGCCTTGATCATGACCTCGGATTGCTCATAGGTGCCGAGCAGCTTGCGCACCTCGGTAATGATCTCGTTCTCGGCATCGCTCGCCGCATCCGGCAGACTGCGCGAGACCGACTTGCCGACGTCGATTGCGGGGAACCGTCCGCGTTCGGCAATCTCGCGGCTCAGAACGACATGCCCATCCAGAACGCCGCGCATGATATCCGCGATGGGCTCGTCCATGTCAGACCCGGCGACCAGCACGCTGAAGACGGCGGTAACATGCCCCTGCCCCAACCGCCCCGGCCCGGCGCGTTCACACAGCGCGGTGATCAATGGCGTGACCGATGGAGGAAATCCGCGCAATGCCGGTGCCTCGCCCCCGGCGACCGCAATCTCGCGATGGGCTTCGGCAAACCGCGTCACCGAATCGGCCAGAAACAGGACATTGCGGCCCTGATCGCGAAAATGCTCGGCAATCGCCATGGCCGACCAGGCGCACCGCCGTCGGGTCAGCGCCGATTGATCCGAGGTTGCGGCGACGACAACGGCGCGTTTCATGCCCTCGGGTCCAAGCACCCGGTCGACGAAATCGTTCACCTCGCGCCCCCGTTCACCGATCAGCGCGATCACAACGATATCGCTGGTCATGTGACGCGCAAGTTGCGCCAGCAGGGTCGATTTCCCCACACCCGAGCCGGCAAACAGGCCGATCCGCTGCCCCTCGACAACCGGCAACATGGTGTTCAGCACCGAGAGCCCGGTTCCAACACGCGCACCCAGTGGCATGCGTTCGACGGCCGGTGGCGGCGCAGCCATGATATCGCGCAGGTCTTCGCCGCGCAGGATCGGCTTGCCGTCGAGTGACGCGCCATAGGGATCGACAACGCGGCCAATCCAGTGATCCGCCGGCGCGAAAGCGGGCATCGGGTGCAGCAGCGCGCGATCGCCGATCGCCACCCCGTCCGCCGCTCCGTCCGGCAGCATGTGAACAATCCCCTGATCGATCTGGAGCACCTCGCCGGCGAGCTGCGGCCCCGCGCCCCTGCGCAGCACCAGATGATCGCCGATATGGGCCTCTTGCGCGATTCCCGCGATCTGCACCGCGCCGCCACGGACGCCGACAACCCGGCCGACGGGCCGCGAGAGGTCTGCATCGCCAAAGGCTTCGCCCAGCAATTTCAGGTCAATCGTCACGTCGCGGTCTCCTTTTGTTCACCGACAACGCTTTCTTAAAGGAATCAGGGTTAAGCCTTGATTGAAATTGATCGAGGGAGAAGCCCCGATGTTCCAAGAGTTGAACGTCTTTAAAGCTGCGCACGCCATGGCAAGACATGCCGGAGAACGTCAGGCGCTGGTGGCGCAGAACATCGCCAACGCCGATACGCCCGGATACAAGGCGCGCGACATGCAAAGCTTTGCACAGGTCTTTGACGGCGATGCGGCAGGCGGGATGCGGGCCAGCCGTGCCGGACACCTGAACGCACCGGACGGCGCCGGCGGGCGGCCCGGTTTCGAGAGCGAGTCGCCGACCGACCCCAACGGCAACTCGGTATCGGTCGAACTGGAGCTGATGAAAGGTGTCGAAATCAAGCGCGAACATGACCGCGCGCTTGCCATCTACAAATCCGCCCTCTCGGTGCTGCGCACCAGCCTTGGCCGCGCGTGACGAGGGTTGACGGATGAGCGAGTTTTCCAACGCCCTCTCGGTTTCGGCCCACGCCCTCAAGGCGCAGGCGACCCGGTTGCGCCATGTGTCCGAGAACATTTCCAACGCCGACACTCCGGGCTATCGCCGCAAATCGGTCTCCTTTGAAACGACCCGTGGCCCGGATGGCACCGATCTGCTGACCGTCGGGCGCGTCCAGCTGGATAAATCCGAGTTGGAGCAGATATTCGATCCGGCCCACCCGATGGCGGATGACACCGGCCATTACCAAGGCTCGAATGTCGACCTGATGCTCGAGATCGCAGACGCCCGCGAGGCGCAGCGAAGCTATGAAGCCAACCTCAAAATGTTCGATCAGACCCGGCAGATGTCCGCCGGCCTGATGGACCTGTTGCGCAAGTAAAGGAGTTCCAGAATGGATATTCGCAGCCTGTCAGCCGTACAGAATTATGGTGCGGCACGCCCCGCGACCCAGCCCGATCCCGATGGCGGCGCCGGGGCGCACTTGAAATCCGCGTTTCAGGATTTCGCGGCAACGATGCAACAGGGCGAAACCACCGCCATGGCATCGATGGCGGGCGACGCCGACCCCCATGCACTGGTACAGGCGCTGGCGCAGACGGAACTGGCCGTGGAAACCGCGATCACCGTGCGCAACAAGGTGGTCGAGGCCTATCAGGAAATCCTGAGGATGCCGGTCTGATATGCTGAGCGAGGGCGTCTTTTACGACACGTTGCGACAGGGATTGTGGATCGCCGTCACGATTTCAATTCCGATCCTGACCGTGGCGCTGGTCACCGGGTTGGCCATCGGCCTGTTTCAGGCGCTGACGTCGATCCAGGAGATGACGCTGACCTTTGTGCCCAAACTCGCGGCCATCGTCGTCGTGTTCTGGCTCTCGATGGGCTTCATGACCCAGACACTCGTGTCGTTTTTTGACGGACAGATCATTCCGCTGATTATTGGAGGTAGCTGATGGAAGCCGCCGGATACGTAACACTTTCCCGTCAATCCGGGCTGATGAACGAGATGCGGATCATCGCCAACAACATCGCCAATGCCGCGACCAGCGGCTATCGGCAGGAAGGGCTGATCTTTTCCGAATACGTTCAGGCCCGCGAGGATCAGTCTTCGCTGTCGATGAGCCGGGCGCGCATTCGCAACACCTCGCATGAACAGGGTCCGCTGACCCAGACCAACGGCAACTTTGATTTCGCGATCGAAGGCGACGGCTTCTTTCTGATCGAGACCCCGGCGGGCGAACGTCTGACACGGGCGGGCAGCTTTTCCCCGAATGCGGATGGCGACCTGGTGACGATGGACGGCTACCGCGTGCTCGACGCCGGGGGGGCTCCGGTCTTCATTCCGCCGGATGCCAAGGGGATCAGCGTCGCCGCCGATGGCACACTGAGCGCCGATGGCCGTCTGCTGGGCGAAATCGGTCTGGTGCAACCCACGAACCCCACGGGGCTGACACGCGAGGACGGCGTGCGCTTTCGCGCGGAGGGCGGCGTCGAGCCGGCCGAGAACGCCACCATCCTGCAGGGATTCGTCGAGGGTTCGAATGTGAACCCGATCCTGCAGGTATCGCGCATGATCGAAGTCCAGCGCGCCTACGAAATGGGGCAGAGCTTTCTGGAAACCGAAGACCAGCGCATCCGCAACGCGGTCAAGACGCTGATCAAGTGAACTGAACAAAGGAGAGCCTCATGCGGGCCTTGAAGATCGCAGCCACCGGGATGAGCGCGCAGCAACTGCGTGTCGAAACGATTTCCAACAATCTCGCCAACATGAACACGACCGGGTACAACGCCCGCCGCGCCGAGTTTTCCGACCTGCATTATCAACAGGTGTCGCGTGCCGGAACCGTGAATGCGTCGGACGGGACGGTGTTGCCAACGGGCATTCAGCTTGGCCTTGGCGTTCGCCCAAGCTCGGTCACCGTGCATCTTGCGCAGGGCGCGCTCGAAGCGACCGGCAATGATCTGGACGTCGCGATCGAAGGCAAGGGCTATCTCGAACTGACGCTGCCCAACGGCAATTCCGCCTATACGCGGGACGGCAGCCTGAAGCGTTCCGCCGAGGGCGTGATCGTGACTTCCGACGGCCATGCGGTCGCCCCGGAAATTGTCATCCCGTCGGATGCCCGCAGCGTGTCGATCAACGCGGCGGGCGAGGTCTATGCCTATTTCGAAGATTCCGCGGAAGGACAATTGCTGGGACAGTTGTCCGTCGCGGGCTTCTCGAACGCCAAGGGGCTGGAAGCGATCGGCAGCAACCTCTTTCTGGAAACCGAGGCATCCGGCCCCGCGCTGGTGTCAACGCCGGGCGAAGACGGGCTCGGAACACTGCGGCAGGGCTATCTCGAAGCCAGTTCCGTCGATGCGGTGCGCGAGGTCACCGAACTGATCGAGGCGCAGCGGGGCTATGAAATGAACGCCAAGGTCATATCTGCTGCCGATCAGATGATGGGCGCGACGACCCAGGTGCGATGATGAAACGGCTGATCCTCGCCATTCTGATACTATCGGCACCCGATCTCGGGGCCGAAATCCTGGTGCCCGTACGCACCATACGGGCCAAGGAAATCATCGGCGCGGCGGATTTTGTCGTCAAGGATGCCTCGGTCGCCGGGGCGCTGACCGAACCGCACGAGTTGATCGGCCAGGAAGCACGCGTGGCGCTCTATCCCGGCCGCCCGGTGCGCCCCCGCGATGTCGGTCCGCCCGCCATCGTCAGCCGCAACGATATCGTGACCCTTATTTTTGTCCAGGGCCCGCTGCGCATCGTGACCGAAGGGCGCTCGCTTGGACGTGGCGCCGTGGGAGAAACCATCCGGGCGATGAACCTGTCATCGCGCACAACAGTGACCGGCCGCATTCAGAGCGACGGCAGCATCGAGGTATATTGATGAAACGAACCAGACTCGCCGGGCTGCTCGCCTGTTCCGGACTGACCCTCGTATCCGCTTGCGGGCGCATCGACCACCTTGGCAAGCCGCCCTCGTTTTCCGAGAATACCGAAACCACGGAACACGTCGCGATGTTGATGCCGGGGCTGCCGCTCCAGACCCAGCCGCACCGAACGGTCGACCAGTCCTCACTCTGGAGCGCCACGCCGCAGTCGTTGCTCGGTGACCGGCGGGCGGTGCGCAAGGGGGATATCCTGACCGTCGTCATCGAGATCGACGAAAAGGCCGAGATCAGCAACGACACCGCCCGGTCACGCAGCGGCGAGGAAACGATGAAGGTGCCGAATCTTCTTGGGCTTCCCCAGCGTCTGGACGAAAAGCTGCCCGAAGGTGCGTCCATGGCCGACGCGGTCGGGCTGGGCTCGACCAGCGCGACGCAGGGCAAGGGCTCGGTCAAACGCAAGGAAAAGCTGACGCTGCGCGTGGCCGCAACCATCACCGATGTCCTGCCCAATGGCGTTCTCGCGATTTCCGGGTCTCAGGAATTGAGGGTGAACTTCGAACTGCGAGAGTTGCTTGTGACCGGGTATGTGCGGCCGCAGGATATCTCGCGCCAGAACGAGATCACCTACGACAAGATCGCGTCGGCCCGCGTGTCCTATGGCGGTCGCGGACAGATAACCGACGTTCAGCAGCCGCGCTACGGGCAACAAATCCTGGACACGGTCCTGCCGTTCTGAAGAGAAAGACGCGATGTTCAAGTTCCTTCCCCTGCTGCTCCTGCTCGTTGGCGCCGGCGCCGGAATCGCCGCGGGCCATTTCATGGCACCAAGAGCCGGGCACGACGACGCCGAGGCGGAAAACGCGCACCCGAAAGAGGACAACGAGGCCCACGAAACGACCGAGTTCGTCAAGCTGAACAACCAGTTCGTGGTGCCCATCGTGCAATCCGACCGGGTCGCGTCGCTTGTTGTCATGTCGCTCAGCCTTGAAACCCGGGCCGGGTCCCGCGAGCGGGTGTTCGAACGCGAACCCAAGCTGCGCGACATGTTTCTGCGCGTCCTGTTCGACCATGCGAATATGGGCGGTTTTGACGGGGCTTTCACCCGGCCCGGAAAGCTCGATGTGTTGCGGCAATCTCTCGCGGACGTTGCCCGCAAGGAGCTGGGCGACGATGTATCAGGCGTGCTGATCACCGAAATCGCGCGCCAGGACAACTAGGCCGCCGCCCGACGCCGCGTGGGCAAACAGCGCCCGAACCTTCGAGGCCGACATCACGCCCGAATGGACAAGGGGCATGTCGGCGCTGACCTCAGCCGTTACGGTGATCTTGCAGCAACCGCTCAAGCTGCGTCTTGCGCCGTTCGGCGCGGTGGTCAGCCACCGCCTTGCCCTGCATCTGCTGCACGGCATTGCGCCGCCCGAAGGCCTGGCGCACGCGATCCATCACCACCGACTTGCGGGCAAGCACCTGCGACAATTCGATATTGAGTTGTTTGCGGCTGCGCTCGAGCCAGGCCTGCCAGAGCAGGTCGGCACCGATGGTTTGCATCGGCATGTCGCCGGCCAGCGCCGCACGTCCGGTGTCGGCCTGTTCCCTGAGTTGCGCAAGCGCGCCGCGTATCCGCGCCTCTTCCTGCAAGACCGTCTGAACCTTGCGATACTCCGCAAGGTACATCGCTTCGGTGACCCGCGACATCTGTACAAGCTTGTCCCGTTTCATCCAATCCCTCTCCGCGCGCGCAGGCGCATCTGCTCGGCAAACCGGATGGCCGCCGCGACGGCCATGTAATGCTCCTCGGGGATTTCCTGCCCCAGGTCGACAGTCGCATGCAGCGCACGCGCTGTCGGGGGATCCGAATGGATCGGAACGCTCGACGCCTGCGCGGTTTCCCGAATTCGGGCTGCAACCTCGTCCACGCCCTTGGCCACACATACTGGCGCGGCTCCGGGCTTCCGGCTCCACCTGAGAGCAACCGCGTAATGCGTCGGGTTGACGATCACCACATCCGCCGTCGGGACATCCGACATCATCCGATTCATGGCGATTTCCTGACCGCGCTGACGACGTTGTTGCTTCATGTGCGGATCGCCTTCGGCCTCTTTGGATTCATCGGTGATTTCCTTGCGCGACATCATGTTCTTGCGCAGGTGTTCCTTGTGCTGCCACACCGCGTCGATCCCGCCGATCGCGGTGGCGATGACCAGAACCAGGAACAGGAATTCGACACACAGCCGCAAAAGCTGCGCCACCGCGATCATCGCACCTGTGCCGGTGATCGCGACGATATCGGTCAGGCGCCAGTCGAGGAAAAGGCCAAGACAGATCGAATACAGCACGAGCTTGCAGAAGCTCTTGAAGAACTCGAAGAGACCGGACCGGCCGAACTTGTTCTTTGCGTTCGAGATGACCGAAATGCGCGATAGCTTGGGCTTGATGCGGGTCGGCGCCACCACGAAGGCGCGCTGTGCCAGAACCGCCAGAAGCACAAGCAACGCGGGGATCAGGAACCAGGGCGTCAACGCCCTGCCCAGCGTCAGCAACAATCCACCTGCCGGGGCGCTGGCAGGCCCCTCCAACATCAGCGTCCCGAGGCGGTCCGGCTGGTCCAGCAATACCATCAGAGTCGTACCAAGCGTGTGCAGCGATCCGGCCCCCACCGCCATCGCCGTCAGCAGCAGACCCGCATATGACGCGGCCACCAGCAGGTCGTTGGATTTTGCGACCTCACCCTTTTCCCGTGCTTTCTGAAGCTTTTGAGGCGTTGCCTCGTGTGACTTTTCCGACTCGTCCTGCTGCGCGCCGCTCATCGCGTGACATCCAGCGGATCGGCCATGAACATCACCAACGCCTCGACCCAGACCGACAACAGGATGGGCGCACAGAGAAACAGCACGAAAATGCCGCCGAGCGTGATGACAGGGGCGCCGACAAAGGCGACCATCAATTGCGGCATCGCGCGATTGATGACTCCCAAAGTGAGGTTGTAAATCACCGAGGTGATGACGAACGGCGCCGCCAGCGTGAAGGCGAGCGAAAATGCCTGCGCGATGCGGCCCACGCCCCATGCCGAGAGATCCTGCGCAGAGGGGAAACCTCCGGCCGGGAATATCTCGTAAGACCGGATCATCAACTCGGCCGCACGCACATGCAGGCCCGCCATCACCGCGAGCGCCAGCCCCCCGACCACCAGAACATAACCCATCGCCGGGATCGGCTCGACCGCCGCCCCGCCGAGGATTTGCGACAATGAGGTCGATTGGGCGGCGATCGACCCGGCGGTTTGCAAGGCGAGCACGAACAACCGGATACCCACGCCAAGCGCCAATCCGGCGACGACCTCGGTCAAGGTGAACCGCGCCAGGATCAGCGGGTCGGGAGGGGCCGATTGCATTGGCACCGCGGGCATCACGATCAGCGTAAACGCGATAGCGATCCCGAGCTTGACCCTCATCGGCACCGCGGTTTCTCCAAACGCCGGCATGACGGTGACCATCGCCGACAGTCTCAGAAATACCACGATCCCATGCCAGAGCGTCGCCGACAGGAACGGCAGCACGTCGTTCAGCGTGGCGATCACGCCGCGACCATTCCGACCAGCGCCGGACGCGCCTCGAGGCCGATCTCTTCGAAGGACAGCACGGGATTGGCGATCCCGCGCGCTTTCAGGATCGTGCGCAGGAACCGCCGTCGCCGGGTCGACGTGACGACGGCCGGGAACAAGCCCTGGTTCGATGTCTGGTTCAACCGTTCGGACACGCCATCGGCCAGCTTGTTGAACAACTCCGGCGGCAGCGCGATATCAAGGCTCCCTTGCTTGGTTTCAACCTGATACGTCAGGAACATATCCTCCCATTCCGGGGCCAGTTGCACGAGCGGAATGCTGCCATCCTCCCGCTTCAGCTCCGATACCAGCTGAAACCCCATGCGTTGCCGCACATGCTCGCAGATCGCTTCGGGCTGGGCCGTGCTCAGCCGCGCCTCGGCAATCGACTCGAGGATCAGCGGCATGTTGCGTATCGAAACCCGTTCCTCCAGCAACAGACGAAGCACAGCATGCAACGTGTCGATCGGCACCTTGTCCGGAATGATCTCGTCCAGCAGCTTGCGGTTTGCCTCGGCCCGCCCCGGATCGGACAGCATCGTCATTTCGTTCAGCAGACGCCGCAGCGATTTGAGCGTCAACAAGCGCGCGAAATTCTGCTTGATCACCTCCAGAAGATGAGTTGCGAGGATCTCCGGAGGGCTGACGATGGTGGCGCCGACCAGCGCCGCGGCCTCCTGATCCCTGGGCGCGATCCATCGCGCGGGTGCGCCATAGACCGGCTCGGTGACATCGGTTCCCTTTGGCAGGGATTGCTGATCCTCGGGCATGAGCGCCAGAACTAGGTCCGGATGCAGCGCGCCGCGCGCCTGCTCGACCCCCTGAACCCGGATCACGTAGGTTCCGACGGGCAGTTCCGCCTGGTCGGTCAGGCGAATGTCAGGCAGAATCAGGCCAAAAACCGTGGCCACATGCGTGCGCATATTTGCAATCCGCGTGTCGAGCCCAGTCCCCGGGTCAAGAACCATGCTGACAAGGTCGGGTGCGAACTCCAGATGCACATCGTCAAGATCGAGCACATCCCCCAATGCCTTGCGCGCGGGTTGCGGGCTGTCATCCGGCTCTTCCTGCATGTCGCGCGCCCTGGCACGCCGGTGCATCGCGTAGGCCGCAAAGCCGAGGATGCTGCCCCCCACCATGAACGGCAGAAAAGGCAGGCCGGGCACGAGCGCGAACAGCGCCATCAGCACCGCAACCGTCGCCAGGGCGGCCGGATGCTTGCCAAGTTGATCGAACATGGCAAGATCGGTCGCCCCCCGGTTGCCACCGCGCGCCAGCAGCAATGCGGATGCGATCGAGATGATCACGGCCGGGATTTGCGACACGAGACCATCGCCGACCGTCAGGATCGCGTAGGTTTCAAATGCCGAACCGATCGGCATTTGATGCACGACAACGCCCATGACCAGGCCCATCACGAGATTGAGCAAGGTGATCAACAGACCGGCAATCGCGTCACCTTTCACGAATTTCGAAGCGCCGTCCAGCGAACCGAAGAAGGTGGTTTCCTGCTGTTCCCGCTCGCGCCGCTCGCGTGCCTCGGTGTGGTTGATCGCCCCCGCCGACATATCGCTGTCGATCGCAAGCTGCTTGCCCGGCATGCCATCGAGCGCGAACCTGGCACCAACCTCGGCCATGCGCGCGGCCCCCTTGGTGATCACCATGAAGTTCACGATCAGCAGGACACCGAACACCACCAGTCCGAGAAACACACTGCCCCCCATTATGAACTGCGCGAAGCCCTCGATCACGTCCCCCGCTGCATTCGGACCGGTATGGCCCTGACCGATGATCAGCTTGGTCGAGGACACGTTCAGCGACAGTCGCAACATCAGCGAAGCGAGCAATATCGTCGGAAAGGCGGAAAAATCGAGCGGCCGCTCGATGAACAGCGTCACCGTAAAGATCAGGATGGCGAGAGCGAACGACGCCGCCAGCCCGACATCCAGAACCCAGGCCGGCATCGGCAGGATCATCATGACGATCACCGCCATCAACGCCAGGGCCAACAGCACCGTCGGATTGAAAATGTCCTTTGTAGATAGTCTCGGCATGACGGCCACTCTAGTTTATTCGCACGAACGAGCGTCCGCCCGGTCCCGACATCGGAACCAGAGAGCCCAGCCTGGCGGCCCCGCCCGCTATCAACGGGGCCGGCGCTCCACTCGCAAAGACAGATGATGGAGTCCTGACGGGGGCCTGCTCGGCGACAACGGGGAACTGATCGCCCGCGGTCTCGGCGCGAATCCTGTCAAACCGCGCAGCATAGGTTTTCGCATGTTTGCGCGTTCGTGAGTGATATGCACCGGCGGCCGCAGACCATGTGCCGAATTCAACGAAAAGCTCGCGCAGGAATCTCGCCGCGTAGTCCGCATTCATCACCGGATCGAACATTTCATCAATCGACCGGAATGCGGCACCGTGCCATTTGTAATTCACCTGAAAGCAGCCGACATCAAAGCTCCGGGCACCTCGCTTGAAATGGCGAAACACATAGGCTCGGGCCTCATCTTCCGTCGCAAACCATTTGCCGGCCCCCTCCATGTTGACCGTCCAGGGCCAGGGCTCCAATCGCCCATCAGAGGTACGTCCGGTCTCGGCACGTGAGATCGCCTGCAAGACATCAAATGGCACATCGCGCGACCTGGCGGCAATCTGTGCTGCCCGATCACACAACAGCGCGATATTCCCGGAAGTTTCACTGGTCGCACCAGCGCAGGGGCTCAGGGCTACAAGCAAAGCCAAAGCGAACCGGCAGGAACGATGCAATCGCAAAAATCGGGTCGCGCTGAACAGGCGTGTCTTTGGGTTTCCAGGCATTCTGCCCCTTCCCTGCGTGGTTTCTTCACGCTTTCAACGCTAGGCAGCGCTTATTGAGATTCCGTTATCGAATGAAAGCACCAGTAATTTCTCGCACGACCAGCGAAGTCAGATGCCGCATCATTCGTTCGGCTCGGAAACGTCCAGTTCGGACAATATCTCGGCAATCTCCGAACGAGCGCTGACGCTATCGTCCAGAAGCGACCGCGCACCGGCCAGCGGTGCTGTCTCGTCATTCTCTTCGGTTTCTTTCGCAAGCCTTGTCGAAAGTTCCGCCAGACGCAGATAGCGCGGGTCATCGGCCAGCGGCAGCTCATCCCACGCATCACCAAGCCAGAGATTGCGCGCGGCGTTCTCCGGACGCTCGGCGTCAAGCAACACCTGGCCAGCCATTTCATAGTCACCGTTCGCCTGCATCGCACGCGCTAGGATCGCTGAGGCTTCGGGATCAGTCAGGTTCAGGACTTCAATCATGGCGCGATGCGGCAACCCGTTCGCCAAAGCGATATTGGCGCGCAACAGACGATCTTCCCGGGACATGCCTCGCGGCGTTGCCTTCTCGATGATGGCCTGGGCCTGTTGCGGAAATCCGAGAACCAGCAAGCGACCCGACAAATTTGCCGCCAAAGACGCTGGAAGCTTGCTATCAAAAGGCTCGGCCAGCGGCAAAGCAAATGTCAGGAACGTTACATCATCCGCATTTTGCGCCAAGAGTTCGAGAACAGGGTGTGAGGCCGCTGCGGCAAGGGCCGGGCCGTCCAATTCTGCGCTGACATCCAGCGCCTCGAAAGCCGCTTCGAACCGACCGGCGAGGGCGAGAGACATCGCGTGAACCCTGCGCAGTTCGCTTCCCCATTTCCCCTGACGGTGCTCGGCGGCGTAGCTTGCTGCAAGTTCCGGCATGTCGGGTCGCAGGGCCTTTTTCTCCAAATAGTGCATGTCGATCAATTTGATCAGCGCTTCCGGGGAAACCTCGGAATCCGACGCGACCACCTTTTCGATTTTTTCGACCACGGCTTCGGTCTTGCCCGTGGCGCTTTCCACCTCAGCTTCGGCCAGATCGTGGGAAGGCCCGGTCGATCCGCTGCTGCGATCGATCTCCCGCAACAGGGCGGCTGCAAGCTCGTTGTGCTCCAGTTTGCTGAGGCTTCGGCTTAGTCGCGGCCCCAATTGATGACGCAGATGACGCGGCAGATTCGCGAAAGCGCGCAGCAAGGCGTCGGAGTGTGCCATGTCCATCTGCGCGGGGTCTGCCAGCGCCGACCACAAGGCGAAATCCTGCGAACATCCGGACTGCCCGAGGAAGGGGTTCGCACCCTCGATCGCGCTTCCGTCCACAATCCGCGCCAACGCCCGAAGGGCGTTCGATTCAGGAGACGGATCCGGCACAAACCTCAGCACCGTCTCTGCCTCGGCGCCGAAACCGAAATGGATATAGGTTCTTGCAAGGTCTTGAGCGGTCTCGGCGTCCAATTGATCAAATTCACCAAATAATCCGGCGCGCAACGCGCCAATCTGATCTGCAAACGGTCGTTCATCTGCCCAATCTGGCACAGCCACAACCGAATCTGGCAAACAGGTCGCTTCGCCGGCAAGCTGATCCAGGGTGCTCGCGATCGCGGAGAGGTCACGGTCAATGACGGTCGTGCTGGCAATATTGATCTCTGCCTTTGCCGGTGCGACGACCGGCTCGGGAGGAGGCAGGCCGATCTCTGTTTCCTCCTCAGCGAATTGGGTGACAGGTGTGAGCAGACCTTGTGACGCCGCCCGTTCGATCTGCGCCAGCAGTCTCTGCTCGGACAGGGTCTTGGAGATGATCTTATCGGATTTTCCGGCACCGGGTCGCGCCTCGACGGGTGAATCTCCGCGCGACGCTTTCCGGCGCTCGACAGTTGGCCCCCCATCCGTTGTTGCGCCGCCTGTATCAAGCTGAAACCTGTAGGCCGCGAGATCGACCGGCTGCAAACGCGGTTTCAGGTAAAACTCGGTGCCGGTTGAATCGCGTATGTCAATCACCAGATAGGTTTCAGCCTGTAAAAACCCCTCAACCGCGCAATTGCAATTGAGGCTCAGTTCCAGAGGGCCACCCCTCTCGCGCTGCGCGACCTCGCGCAACCGTGTCCGCGGAATCTTTTGGAATACGCCACCAAGATCGAACCGGATGTCCGGTTGATCGACATTGACTTTGACCTCGCGACCCTGATTGCTGACCGACCAATCGGCACCCTCTCCGATCTTCATCACGAGACGAGAAAATGTTGCGTGTTCTCCCGAGCGAACAACCACCGTTTGCGCCGACAGGGAAGCCGACCCAAAGAACAGGAGAAAACAAATCAGGGCAAATCGCATCATGCCGCATCCTGTTTCACTGCCTTCAGCGCCTGCTCCAGATCGGTGAAATCAGGGCGGCAATGGGCCGGCGTGTTCTGTCGGCCGACCTCGATGCAGATGGCCGCCGCATGATTATGAAGGTTCGCGATAAGCACCTCCCGTATCAGGAGATAGAAATGGTTGTCCTCTTCGATCACCGTCTTGACCCGTGCGGCAAACGGGCCGACCAGGCCATAGGCCAGAAAGACGCCAAGGAACGTCCCGACCAGCGCACCGCCGATCAGCTTGCCCAGAACTTCGGGCGGCTGGTCGATCGAACCCATCGTCTTGATCACCCCGAGAACGGCCGCCACGATGCCCAGTGCAGGCAATCCATCGGCAACCGTCTGCAATGCATGACTGGAATGCAACGCGTGATGCAGGTTGGCCTCCATGCGCTTGTCGAGCACCTCTTCGACCTGATGCGGATCGTCATAGTTCATCGACGCGGAACGCATGGTATCGCAGATCAGGTTCACCGCTTCTCCATCGGCCTGAATCTTCGGATATTTCGAGAAGACCGATGAACTCGCGGGGTCTTCGATATGCTGTTCCACTTCGACCGGGTTCTGACGGGCGATGCGGATCAGTTCGAACAACAGGCAGAGCAGGTCCCGGTAATCCTGCGGCTTCCATTTCGGTCCCTTGAAGACCTTTGCGACATCCTTGGCCGTATGCTTGATCGCCGACATGTCATTGCTGATCAGGAACGCGCCTATGGCGGCGCCGCCGATCATGATCATCTCGAACGGCAAGGTCTTGAGTATGATCGCCATCTTGCCGCCGGCAAGAAGATAGCCACCGAACACCATCCCAAAGATCGTGACAATACCGATTATGCCAATCATAGTGCGACTCCGTGTTTCGTGGGCTTTGGACAGTCTGCCGTGCCTGCCTTAACAAACGTTCACCGGATGAGTTCATTCCGTGGGAACGGAGGCATTGCGACCGGCGAGCACCACGCTGATCGAATAGGCCGCCATCGGGCTCAGCCCAGCCATCACATCTGCCGCAGCATCAGGCCGCATGCGCGCGAGAAACCCGGCGGCGAATTCGGGGGCCATCGTCTCGAACAACGCCGCCGCCTGTTTCGGCTTCATCTTTTCATATACATCGGTGAGGCGAACGAGGTCTTCTTCCGTCGCCCCGTCTGCGAGCGCAAGCGTGGCCGACAGACGTTCCTCTGCACCGATCAGCGCCTCAAGCCGCCGCTCGATAGCTTTTTCGGCGATCTCAAGCGCCTTCATGCGATCCTGTATCTGCGCCTCGCGGGTGTCGAGTGCGTATTCACGATCGCGAAGAGCATCGATCAGGGTTTGCAACTCTGCCGAGGTCGGCGTGCCGCCACGCGCAGTCTCCGGTTCCGCAGACATTTCCTGATCCTGCTCGGGCCGTGATTCACGGGCAACCGCGGGTCCCGCCTGCAAGCCAATACGCAACAGCGCCGAGCCGATGAGCATAACCGCGATCACCGCCAGCGTACCGCCACGCAAACGGGGCAGATTTGCCTTGAATTTCATTGTCACACCCCCTGCTGACTCCGTTCGTGGCGCACGAATATCGGGCCGACAGGACGTTCGGTTTCGGTGTGCTCCTGCCCGGCCGCGGCTTCGGGGGCCGGCGTCTCTGGAAGATCGTGCATCGAGGCCATCATGAGTTCCAGGCGCGCCGCGACCGCTTCCGCGCGCCCGGTCAGGTCGTCCAGAGCCGCGTTCGATCCATCGGATGCGTCACGCGCGCGCGCAAGCGTCTGGCTCAGATCGTCAACCTGTGCGGACAGCACCGCAACGGCGCCACCGACCCCCTTTTCCAGATCATTGAATCGCTTCAGCCGGCGCGCGAGAACAAAACAGTACAGCCCTGCTCCCAATGCGCCCGCAACCAGAAAGATATCTGCAACCAGTTCCAACTTTGCCTCCTAATTCAGCACAAATTCCATGACCAGAAGGTCACGCACGCGGCCCTGCCCGGCCACGACCTGCACCCGCCGCAGCATCTGACCGCGAAGCTTGGTCAACGCCTGCGGCGCTTCAAATTCCGTGACATCCAACGCCCGCAGATAGCTGTTCAGGACATCGACGATCCTGGGCAGCACCAGTTCGACATCCTCGCGATAGGCGCTGTTCACCTCCAGCTGGCTTCGGAAACGCAAATGGCGCACATATGTGTTTCCAGAGAGGGAAATCATGATCGGCTCGATTTCGACGAACGCGATTTCCGGCAGGGGTTCGGCCGGTTCGCCGGCGGGCGGATGGGTGTCGTGCGATTCCTCCTTGCCGAACAACAGGCCTGACGAACTGACGTAAAATCCGCCTCCCGCGCCCGCAATCGCGAGAACAAGACCCAGTATCAATGGAAGTTTCTTTGATTTGACCGGCGTTTCCGGTGCCTCCGCTACGGCATCCGACATGGCAATTCCTATCGTTTCGTACGGTGTCTTCATAACCGTGCAGGAACTAACCGATTGTTAAGGCCAATGGATCAAACAGGAGGGAACGTTGGCAGAACGTCGGCGACACGGAGGACATCGTGCAGCAGATCAAAACGATTTGGACCGAACTCGACAGACGCAAGCAGATTGTGGTGATACTCGCCACTGTCGCACTGATTGTGACGCTGGTGGTGATGTCGCGCATGGCGGCAACGCCTTCGATGAAATTGCTGTATGCCGGGCTGGAGAACGGCTCCGCCGGGGATGTGGTGCGCGCGCTCGAACAGCGCGGCACGCTCTACGAGGTGCGGGGCGGTTCCATCTATGTTCCGGCCGAAAACCGCGACGAATTGCGGATGACCCTCGCAAGCGAAGGCCTGCCGGCCAATGGTGGCCGTGGCTATGAACTGCTTGATTCGCTGAACGGGTTCGGCACGACCTCCCAGATGTTCGATGCCGCCTACTGGCGCGCCAAGGAAGGTGAACTCGCCCGCACCATCGTGGCCAGCCCACATGTGGCCCAGGCCCGCGTGCACATCGCGCATAGCGGCTCCGGACCGTTTCAGCGAAGCGTCGACCCCACTGCGTCGGTGTCTCTTGTCCCGGCGGGCGCGGCGGTGACCGTCGCCCAGGCAAATGCTCTCAGGTTCCTGGTGGCGTCTGCGGTTGCCGGTCTCACCGTGGAAAACGTTGCGATCATCGATGCAAACGGAACGCTGATCGGCACTGCGGACACCAATGCATCGCCCAACAGCGCCGATGATCGTGCCTTGCTGTTGCGGGACCGGGTGCTGCGGCTGGTCGAGGCACGTGTCGGGGCGGGCAACGCGGTGGTCGAGGTCAGCGTGGATACGGTCACCCAGACCGAATCGATCCGGGAACGCCGGTTCGATCCCGAAGGCCGCGTTGCCATCAGCACCGAGACAGAAGAGCGCACCGATTCCTCGACAAACGCCGCCGGTGGCGACGTCACCGTCGCATCGAACCTGCCGGACGGAGATGGTGCCGCCGGCGAAGGCTCCAAGGCACAGGGCAGCGAGACCCGCGAACGCATCAACTATGAAGTATCCGAAACCGAACACGAGATCCTGCGTGGCCCCGGCGACATCAGGCGCCTGACGGTTGCGGTTCTGGTCAACGGGCTCGATGTGATCGACGACGCCGGGAACACGACATTCGCACCGCGCGCCGAAGAGGAACTCGGCGCGTTGCGTGATCTGGTCGCTTCGGCGGTTGGCTTTGATGAATCGCGCGGGGATGTGATCACGCTGCGATCAATGGAACTGCCGACCGCCGCGCCGCTGGGAACCGCAGCCACGGGCGGACTGCTCCAGGGACTCGATCTGGATATCATGTCACTGATTCAGGTGGCGGCGCTGGCGCTGGTCGCGCTGGTGCTCGGGCTCTTTGTGGTGCGCCCGATCCTGAGCAATAGCCGACGCCTGACAGATACCGATTTTGCGGCGCTGCCGCCCGCCGCATCCGACACGCCCACCACGCAGGATCAGGGGCCTCTCTTGACCGGGGAGATCGCAGATAGCCCGGCAGATCGGTTTCAGCCCGCCGCGCTGACCGCAACTCAGCCCGGCTCCGAAGGCAAGCTGCCCGCATTGTCCGGAAACGAGCCCTCTCCGGTTGAACGATTGCGGTCGATGATCGGCGAGCGGCAGGAAGAAACCGTCGAAATCCTGCGCAGTTGGCTTGAGGAAAGCGAGGAGAAAGCATGATGGCGATCGCACATCTCTTGGAAGATTTCAGCATGATCGACCGCCCCGAAGATCCGATTACCGAAATGAGCGATGACGCCATCGAGGATATGCGCCTCGCCTCTTTCGAACAGGGGTACACGGCGGGGTGGGACGACGCCATTCGCGTTCAGTCCGAAGACAAGCACCGTGCGCTTGCCGCCCTCGCACAGAATCTGGAGGATTTCGCATTCACCTATCAGGAAGCGTTGTCGCAAATGACGAGGGCGATCGAGCCGGTATTCCGGACGCTGTTGCAGAAAGTACTGCCAGAAGCGATGCAGGAAAGCGTCGGCGCGCGGATCGTCGAGCAGTGTCTCGATCTGGCGCGCGAGCAAGTGGAACAGCCGGTCATGCTGGTGGTGCCCACGGGCGCCGGTGATGCGCTCAAACCCATCCTGCAAAAGGATCTGGCGATGCAACTCGCGATCCGCGAAAGCGCGGAGATCGGGCCGGGTCAGATCCAGATAAGGATCGGCGACAGCGAACGTGAGATCGACACCGCCCAATTGCTGGCATCGCTGACCCAGTCGGTCGACGCATTCTATCACACCCTGACCGAGGAGTCTCTGTATGGATAACGCTTCCGAAACCCGTTCCAACGCGAATGGACAAGCAAATCCGTTTGTCTCCGTGCCGATTGAGATCACGGTATCGGTCGGCAAGGCGAGACCGTTGATCCGAGAGCTTGTCAGCCTTGGCGAGAACGCTGTTCTCACCCTGGACAGGCGCATCGAAGACCCCGTCGAGCTTTTTGTCGGCGACCGGCTGGTGGCCCGGGGGCAGTTGGAGGAGCTTGGCGGCGACAATGCAGGCCAGCTTGCGGTTCGCCTGACCGAGATCGCCGATTTCCAGAGCGGGCTGGGATGAAGTTCGCACCGATCTGGCTGCTGCTCGCGGTTGTCGCGACGCTGCCCCAGCCTGCGCTTGCACAGGAGCTGTCGCTATCGCTCGGCGATGGCGGCTCGATCTCGGCGCGCTCGATCCAGTTGATCCTGCTGATTACGGTGCTCAGCCTCGCACCGGGGCTGGCGATCATGATCACCTGCTTTCCATTCATCGTGACGGTACTGGCGATCCTCAGACAGGCCATCGGCCTTCAGCAATCGCCGCCGAACATGCTGATTGTCAGTCTCGCGCTGTTTCTTACCTATTTCGTTATGGAGCCGGTTTTTACCGAAGCGTGGGAGAGCGGCATCCGCCCGCTGCTGGACGAACAGATCGAGGTCGAAGCGGCGTTTTCGCTCAGCCTCGAACCGTTCCGTGTCTTCATGTCCGACCGCGTCGATCCGGACACCTTCATCGCCATGGCCGAACTGCGCCCCGATGCGGAAACGATCCGGTCGGGGCCGGACGCGCCGCTCTCGGTGCTGGTTCCCAGCTTCCTGCTTTCCGAGATCGCCCGCGCCTTCCAGGTCGGGTTTCTGGTGTTCCTGCCGTTTCTCATCATCGACCTCGTCGTGGCGGCGATCCTGATGTCGATGGGGATGATGATGGTCCCGCCCGCAATCGTCTCCCTGCCGTTCAAGCTGGCGTTTTTCGTCGTGGCCGATGGCTGGAGCCTGATCGCAGGCGCGTTGGTCCGAAGTTATTTCCCCTGACCGCTTCCCCTGACGATGCGCCACGGTAGAATTGCGCTGGCACATTTCTGCGACCTTGCATACCTTTGGGCGGCAAATCAGGACCTGGTCGGACGGCATGGCGGAAATACGCGATCTGAAGCTGTTGGTTTCACTGGCCCGGCACAAACATTTTTCCCATGCTGCGGAAGAAAGCGGAATATCCCAGCCCGCGTTTTCGGCCCGTATCCGCAAGATGGAAGATGAATTCGCCATCCCCCTCGTACGCCGGGGCAACAAGTTTCTCGGCTTTACCCGCGAAGGCGAAGTCGTTCTGAAATGGGCGCGACGCCTGCTGAACGATGCGGAAGGCATGCGACAGGAAATCGACCTCCTGCGCAACACGCTGCGCGGCAAGCTGGTGGTCGGCACCGTGCCCACGGCCCTGCCCTTTGCCGCCATCGTCTCGGCACATCTGCGCAAGGCACATCCCGAACTGTCTCTGGAGCTGCAATCGCTATCCTCGCGCCAGATCGAGTTGCGGCTCAATGATTACACGCTGGACGCCGGCCTTACCTATGTGCAAGAGGCCGATCCCGAATATACGGAAACCCTCTACAACGAGAGTTACGTGCTCATCGCCCCGGCGCATATGGCCCCCCGTTCCGCGGGCCAGGCCCGCTGGAGCGAGGCGGCGGCGCTGCCCCTGTGCCTGCTGACGCCGGACATGCGAAACCGGAAGTTCGTCGACGAGATATTTCAGCGGATCGGCGCGACGCCGAACATTGTGATGGAAGCCAACGGCTTTACCGCGTTGCTGGCGCAGGTCGTGAGCGGCAATGCGGCAACCATCGCCCCGAAGGGCGTCGCCGAAACCTATTTCTCGGCCCGCACGGCCACGCGCCTGGATCTCGTCGAACCGTTCCGCACACAGGCGATCGGCCTGTCCATCCGGGACCAGCAACCGGACACGCCGATCATCCGGGCGTTCCGGCGCGCCGTGCAGAATTCATTATAACCAAAGCAAATGGCGCATTCTAAAATCGCGATTTGACCAAATATTGGCTCCTTGGGATACCAAAGCCCAAAGCAGGGAGTCGCCAATGACGATTATGAATACCAAGCCGGGCGTCTGGAAATCCGGCAAAGGCAAGGGCCGACGAACCCCCAAGGGGCGTCAGTATGAAGATGGCGCGCTTGCAGATGTGCGGCGTCTGCTGGGGCAGGCTCCGGTGCGGCGCGACCTGCTCATCGAATATCTGCACCTGATACAGGACGAATATGGCCACCTTTCCGCCGCTCATTTGCGGGCTCTGGCCGAGGTGATGCGCCTGTCTCAGGCCGAGATCTACGAGGTCGCCACGTTCTATGCCCATTTCGACGTGGTAAAGGAGGGCGAGGCACCGCCACCTGACCTGACGATCCGGGTCTGCGACAGCCTGTCCTGCGAACTTGCCGGCGCGCAGCAGTTGCGCGCCGCACTGGAAGACGGGCTCGATCCGGCCCGGGTCCGGGTTTTGCGTGCGCCCTGCATGGGCCGTTGCGACACCGCGCCGGTTCTTGAGATCGGACACAACCACATCGATCATGCGACACCCGAAAAGGTGATGGCCGCAATTGAAGCGGACGACACACACGCGCATCTTCCCGATTACGAGACATTCGACGCCTATAGTGACGCCGGCGGCTATGACGCGCTGCGCGCGTTGCGCAAAGGCGGCGCGACACCGGATGAGGTGCAGGACAAGCTGCTGGCCTCGGGCCTGCGCGGTCTGGGCGGGGCGGGTTTCCCCTCGGGCCGGAAATGGTCATTCGTGCGCGCCGAACCCGGACCGCGTTATCTGGCGGTGAATGGTGATGAAGGCGAGCCCGGAACGTTCAAGGATCGTTACTATCTGGAACGGACACCGCATCTGTTTCTGGAAGGGATGCTGATTGCAGCTTGGGCGGTCGAGGCCGAAACCTGCTTTATCTACATGCGCGACGAATATCCGGCAGTTCTGGAAATTCTGCGCCGTGAAATCGCCGCGCTGGAGCGCGCCGGGCTGGTCGCTGCGGGCCATATCGAACTGCGGCGCGGAGCCGGTGCCTATATCTGCGGCGAAGAAAGCGCGATGATCGAGAGCATCGAGGGCAAGCGCGGCATGCCCCGTCACCGTCCGCCCTATGTGGCGCAGGTCGGGATCTTTGATCGCCCGACCCTCGTGCACAATATCGAAACGCTCTATTGGGTCACGCGGGTCTGCCGCGATGGTCCCGAAGTACTGAGCGGGACCGAGCGGAACGGCAGAAAAGGTCTGCGCAGCTATTCGGTATCGGGCCGCGTGCGCAATCCCGGCGTGCATCTGCTGCCTGCCGGGTCGACCATCACAGACATCATCGAGGCCTGCGGCGGCATGCTCGAAGGCCATGAATTCAAGGCCTATCAACCGGGCGGGCCATCCGCGGGATTGCTCCCCGCACATATGAACGACATCCCGATGGATTTCGATACGCTGCAACCGCATGGCAGCTTTATCGGCTCTGCCGCGATCGTGATCCTGTCCGATCAGGACCGGGCACGGGATGCCGCGCTGAACATGCTGCGCTTCTTTGAAGACGAAAGCTGCGGCCAATGCACGCCCTGCCGCGTCGGCTGTGAAAAGGCCGTCAAACTGATGCAGGTCGACAGCTGGGATCAACCGCTGCTCGAGGATCTGTGCAAGGTGATGGTCGATGCCAGCATCTGTGGTCTCGGACAGGCAGCACCCAATCCCATCCTGCTCACGATGAAACATTTTGCGGACGAGGTATGATCATGGCCAATAAAATCACGTTTACGCTGGATGGCGAAGAGGTCAGCGCCGAACCGGGCATGAGCATCTGGGACGTTGCCAATGGCCGGGGCCTGAAAATTCCGCATCTCTGCCACAAACCCGCGCCCGGCTATCGCCCCGACGGCAACTGCCGCGCCTGTATGGTCGAGATCGAAGGCGAACGTGTTCTCGCCGCTTCCTGTATCCGCGAACCGTCCGAGGGCATGGTCGTCACCACCAACAGCGCGCGCGCGACGTCGGCCCGCAAGATGGTGATGGAGATGCTGGTCACCGACCAGCCCGCGCAGGCCGAGGCTCATGACCGCGCCAGCCATCTCTGGGAGATGGCGGCCGCGCAGGGCGTCGAGACGAGCCGGTTCCCCAAACTGGAAGAAAGCCGCGTGCCGCTGCTCGACAACAGCCATGTCGCGATGAACGTCAACCTGGACGCGTGTATCCAGTGTGGTTTGTGTGTCAGGGCCTGCCGCGAGGTTCAGGTCAATGACGTCATCGGGATGGCGGGTCGCGGGCATGATGCCTATCCGGTTTTCGACTTTGGCGACCCGATGGGAGAATCGACCTGTGTCGCCTGTGGCGAATGCGTGCAGGCCTGCCCCACCGGCGCGTTGATGCCGGCGGCGGTTCTGGACATTCACGGCCACGGCAGCAGCGCCGAGATCGACCGGGCAGTCGAAAGCGTCTGCCCGTTCTGCGGCGTCGGATGCCAGCTGTCCTTCAAGGTGCGCGACGACAAGATCGCATGGGTGGACGGGGTTGACGGCCCGGCCAACGAGAATCGCCTGTGTGTCAAGGGCCGGTTTGGATTTGACTATATCCACCATCCGCATCGGTTGACCAAGCCGTTGATCCGGCGCGAGGATGCCCCCGCCAAGGGGCTGAATGTCGACCCGGCGAACCCGTTGACCCATTTTCGCGAGGCGACTTGGGAAGAGGCGCTGGATTTTGCGGCAAACGGGCTCAAGGGGCGCGGCACCGAAATCGCGGGCTTTGGCAGCGCCAAATGCTCCAACGAGGAAGCCTATCTGTTTCAGAAGCTGATCCGGCAGGGTTTCGGACACAACAATGTCGACCATTGCACCCGTCTCTGCCACGCCAGCTCGGTTGCAGCCTTGTTGGAAAACGTCGGTTCGGGGGCCGTCACCGCGACGTTCAATGAAATCGAGAATGCCGATGCCGCAATCGTCATCGGCTGCAACCCGCTGGAAAACCACCCGGTTGCCGCGACCTATTTCAAACAGTTCGCCAAGCGTGGCGGCAAGCTCATCGTGATGGACCCGCGCGGCGTCGGGCTCAAGCGGTTTGCGTCTCACATGCTGCAATTCCGGCCCGGAACCGATGTTGCCATGCTGAACGCGATCATGAACGTGATCGTGCAGGAACACCTCTATGACGAGCAGTACATCGCCGGGTTCACCGAGAACTGGGACGCGATGAAAGACCATCTTGCCGACTTTACGCCGGAAAAGATGGCGCCGCTCTGCGGGATTGAACCCGACGTGATACGGGATGTCGCGCGCACCTTTGCGGGGGCGAGGTCGGCGATGATCTTCTGGGGCATGGGCGTATCCCAGCACATCCACGGCACCGACAATTCCCGTTGCCTGATTTCGCTGGCCCTGATGACGGGTCATGTTGGCCGCCCCGGCGCCGGACTGCATCCGCTGCGGGGCCAGAACAACGTTCAGGGCGCCAGCGACGCCGGTTTGATCCCGATGTTCCTGCCCGATTACCAATCGGTCGAGGATGACGGCGTGCGCTCGGCGTTTACCGAAGTCTGGGGCTCCGGGGATTTCTCCAACAAGAAGGGCCTGACCGTCGTAGAAATCATGGATGCGATTCATGCGGATGAGATCAAGGGCATGTATATCCTGGGCGAGAACCCCGCCATGTCCGACCCTGATGCGGAACATGCGCGCGCGGCGCTGGCCAAGCTCGATCATCTGGTGGTGCAGGATATCTTCCTGACCGAGACGGCGAACTATGCCGATGTGATCCTGCCCTCCTCGGCCTGGCCGGAAAAGACCGGCACCGTGACCAACACCAATCGACAGGTCCAGATGGGTCGCCCCGCCGTACCGCCGCCCGGGCTGGCAAAGGAGGACTGGTGGATCACCGTGCAACTGGCTCAGCGTCTGGGGCTGAACTGGTCCTATACCCACCCGCGCGAGGTTTTTGCAGAGATGTCGCTCAACATGCCGAGCCTTGACAACATCACGTGGGAGCGGCTGGAAAAGACGGCGGTCACCTATCCGAGCCTGACGCCGGACGATCCCGGTCAACCCATCGTCTTTGCCGACGGTTTCCCGCGCGCCGATGGGCGGGCGCGGTTCACCCCGGCCAGCGTGATCGCGCCGGCAGAAACTCCGGACGCGGATTATCCGATGATCCTGACCACCGGACGGCAGCTGGAGCATTGGCACACTGGCTCGATGACACGGCGCGCCAGCGTGCTGGATTGGGCGGAACCCGAGGCCAATGCCTCGCTTCATCCGCAAACCCTGCGCAAGCTGGGCGTCGAACCGGGCGGCATGATCAGCCTTGAAACCCGTCGTGGCCGCATCGAAATCATGGCACGGGCCGACCGCGCGGTTGCCACGGATATGGTGTTCCTGCCCTTCGCCTATGTCGAGGCCGCCGCCAACATCCTGACCAACCCGCAGCTCGACCCCTACGGCAAGATTCCCGAATTCAAGTTCTCGGCCTGCCGTGTCAGCGCGATACCCGCGTCTCACAGCACGGCGGCGGAATAGCAAAACAGGACCGTATGCCGCGCCATCGCGCGGCATACGGGGCCTTTTGGACCTCGGAATATGATCGGGGGCGCATCAACGCGCTCGATTCGATCAGGCTGCGTATCACTGCGGCGCCATGTGCAGCGCCGCCGTTGGTATTCTGTCATCCCTGCTTGACGGTCGCAGACATATTCTTGCGTTGCGGAAGCGCTCCTGACGCCTTGTAAATTTCGCGATCCGAAACAATGATGGCGTGCCGGTCGGTTTACGATTTCAGAAGTCGCGAAGTGACAGAGATCAAGCGTTTGGCTGAATTGTCTTGTGGCCTCGTTATTGCCGTTCACGGCCAAATCGTCTTACAAGAAAATTACATATAAACAGGGAGAGAAATTATGATCAGTCGGAGAAATCTGCTGAACGTGGCGGGCGCGGCTGCCGTGGCTGCCATGTCGACCGGTATGACCGCGACATCGGCGGCGGCGCAAGAGGTCACGCTGAAGTTGCATCAGTTCCTGCCGGCGCAGGCCAACGTGCCCACGCTGATTCTGGATGTCTGGGCCGACAAGATCGAAGCCGATTCGGACGGACGCATCAAGATCGACCGCTACCCGTCGATGCAATTGGGCGGCCGACCGCCCGAGCTGATGGACCAGGCGGTCGATGGGGTTGCCGACATCGTCTGGACCGTGGTCGGTTATACGCCCGGTCGCTTCCCCGGTACCGAGGTCTTTGAGCTGCCGTTCATGATGACCAATGCGCGGGCCGCGAGCCGCGCCTATTGGGAGATGTTCGAAAAGCACTGGAAAGACACCGATTTCAAGGACGTGCATATTCTCGGCGCCTGGGTTCACGGCCCCGGAATGTTTCACACCAAGGAGCCGATCACCACGCCCGAAGACCTGCGCGGCATGAAAATCCGCGGCGGTTCGCGGTCGGTCAATTCGCTGCTGTCAGAACTGGGCGCCACCCCGGTCGGCATGCCCGTCCCGGCAATTCCCGAGGGTCTGTCCAAGGGGGTGATCGACGGCACCACCATTCCCTGGGAAGTGACTCCGGCGCTCAAGGTGCCCGAACTGGTCAAGAACCATACCGAATTCACCGGTAATGCGCTCTATGTGCTGCCCTTCGTACTCGCCATGAACAAGGACAAGTACGAGAGC
The DNA here is from genome assembly GCF_041224545.1 of Sedimentitalea sp. XS_ASV28. Classification (NCBI taxonomy): domain Bacteria; kingdom Pseudomonadati; phylum Pseudomonadota; class Alphaproteobacteria; order Rhodobacterales; family Paracoccaceae; genus Sedimentitalea; species Sedimentitalea sp. XS_ASV28. The sequence goes on from NZ_JBGFGP010000125.1 coordinate 63,230, forward strand.
CTTCCGGATGATCTGAAAAAGGTGATCGACGACAATTCCGGCCTGGAATTTTCCGTCTTTGCCGGCGGCACCCAGGCCGACGCGGATGGTCCTGCCCGCCAGATCGCTGTCGATCTGGGCAACAATATCATCACCCTGGATGCCGAGCAGACCGCTGTCTGGAAAGAAGCCAGTCAACCGATCTATGATCAATGGGTCGCCGACATGGACAGCAAGGGAATCGACGGTCAGGCGCTGATCGACGAAGCCCGCTCGCTGATCGACCAGTACACCGAATAAACCGTCAAAAAGTGGACACGGGGGCGCTGCGCGAAACGTGCCGCGCCCCCGGACTGCGCCACGACGGACAGGGTAGAATTATGCACAAGTTCATGATGGGCCTGGCCCGTTTCATGGCGGTTCTGGGCGGTATCGCCCTGAGCTTCCTTATCCTGCTGACCTGTTTGTCGATCGCCGGGCGGTTGCTGAATGGCCTGTTTCACAGCGACGTCATGCAGAGCCTGTTGCCGAGCGTTTCGAACTGGATGATCAGGATCGGTGTCGGCCCGGTAAACGGCGATTTCGAACTGGTCGAGGCCGGTGTTGCCTTTGCCATTTTCGCATTCATCCCGCTGTGCCAGATCACCGCAGGGCACGCATCGGTCGACATCTTCACCAACAAGCTGTCCGCCGGGATGAACCGATTTCTGCGCATGGTGACAGAAACGGTATTTGCCGCCGTGCTGATCCTGATCGCGGTCAAGCTCTATGACGGCATGATCAGCAAGATGCGCTATGGAGAGACCAGCTTCCTGTTGCAATTTCCAGTCTGGTGGGCTTATGCGGCCAGCCTGTTCGGTGCCGTGGTCGCTGCGATTGTCGGCCTGTATGTCGCCGCAATCCGGATCTATGAATTTTCGACCGGTCGGATTGTCATGACCGAGGGCACGGAGGCCGACGCATGAGTGCGCTTGAAATCGGCATCGCATCCTTCCCCGCACTCATGGTCCTGATCTTCCTGCGGGTCCCGATCGGCCTTGCCATGTTCGTTGTCGGCCTGGTCGGGCTGGTGATCGTGACGGACGGCACCAATGTGGCTTTCTCGCGGCTCAAGAACGAAACCTACACGACCTTCTCCAGCTATTCGCTGAGCATCGTCCCGATGTTCCTGCTCATGGGGCATTTCGCAACGCTGGGCGGTATGTCCTCGGCTCTGTTCCGGGCTGCCGAGGGCTTTCTCGGCCACCGCCGGGGCGGTGTGGCGATGGCGGCAATCGGTGCCTGCGCAGGGTTTGGTGCCATCTGCGGCAGTTCCCTTGCAACCGCCGCCACCATGGGGCGCGTCGCCCTGCCCGAGCTGCGCCAATACGGCTATGCCGGCGGTTTTTCGACGGCCACCCTGGCTGCGGGCGGCACGCTGGGCATCCTGATCCCGCCATCCGTGGTGTTGGTGATCTATGCCATCCTGACCGAACAGAATATCGCCAAACTGTTCCTTGCGGCTTTCATTCCCGGCCTGCTCGCGGCGCTTGGCTATGTGATCGCGATCTCGATCTATGTGCGGCTTTACCCTGATTCTGCCGGCACACGCCCGCCGGTTCCCTATGCCGACCGCTTTACCGCGCTTTTCCGGGTCTGGCCCGTGCTGCTGGTGTTCGGCCTTGTGGTCGGCGGCATCTATCTCGGCTGGTTCACGCCGACCGAAGGCGCCGCCGTCGGGGCGGCTGGCACCGGGTTGATTGCATTCCTGAATGGCGGGCTGACCGTATCGACGCTGATCGAGAGCTTTCTGGTCACCGCGCGATCCACCGCGATGGTATTCTTCATCGTCCTCGGCGCAGGGTTCTACAACGGCTTTCTCGCCCTGACGCAGGTCCCGCAGGAGTTGTCGAACTTCGTCGTGAGCCAGGGTCTGAGCCCTTGGGTTGTCCTGTCGCTGATCCTCGTGTTCTATCTGCTGTTCGGTTGTCTCATGGACAGCCTGTCGATGATCCTGCTGACCATCCCGATCTTCTTTCCGGTGATCAGTATCCTTGACTTCGGAATGAGCCCGGAACACGTGGCGATCTGGTTCGGCATCCTCGTACTGATCGTGGTCGAGGTCGGTCTGATCACGCCGCCGGTGGGCATGAATCTGTTTATCATCAACGCGATGGATCGCAAGACGCCAATGATTGAAACCTACAAGGCGGTGATGTTCTTCGTCGGCTCAGACCTCGTGCGCGTGGTGATATTGGTGATGTTTCCGGCGATTACGCTCTTCCTGCTTCCGGGCTGAGACAGGTTAAGCGATCGCACCATCCGGTGGATTGCGGTCGCGGGGTCTGGAATCAAAGACTTTTGTCGATTTAACGAGTCGTGATAGCGTTGGAATCACGAGGGGCTTATTTTGCCTCGCAACCGGGGCATGTGCCCGAGGAACACGAGTATTGGAGTTGTTATGTATATTAATCGTCAAGTCGCCGAAGCACCGCGCACCGCCGCGCTTGCAACCGAGATCTCCAAGCTGACAGGACCTTGCATCGGCTGTACCGAATGCAACGGTCTGTGCAAGGAGCTGATCGAAGCGCTGATCCTGCCCGACATGATCCTGTCGAAGGGTCAGAAACCGCAATAGGGCGACGCCCTGCGCCGACAGCCCCCCGTCACGTCAAGCCACGCTGACGTGCATCCGACATTACGACCCAGATTTCACTTTCAGCGGAACGCTACGCTGTCTTTTCCGATGGAACACGCAAGAGCGACGCCCGCGACTCCGAGGCAAATTCGCGCCGATAGAGAACCGCCGTGGTCACGACAACCCCGATCATCAATGCGGCCGGCCCCAACAGCCACGCCACCGACGCGAGCGCGAAATATACGGATCGCATCGCCCGGTTATAACTGCGCGCCGCGGTGATGTTGACATCCGCCGCCTGCTCCGCGCGCGGATAGGTTCGCGGGTCTTCGGGATCGTTGGGCACAGACGCCATGAGAACCGCGCAATATCCGAAAAGGCGATGTGCCCAGACGAATTTGAGAAACGCATTCGCCAGCAACGCCACTACCAACAGCACCTTGACCTCCCACACGATCGCCGGGGCGTTGCCGTGCGTCAGGTCCGTCACCAGACCGGCAAGCTGATCGGTATTGCCGATCACGGCCAGCGTCCCGCCGATGGCGATCATCGACGCAGACGCAAAAAAGGCCGTTCCCTGCCGCAGGTTCCCGATCAGTTGCGCATCGAACACCCTGGGTTCGCGCGAGATCATGTTGCGCATCCATTCCCGCCGAAAACCCACCATGAGAACCGAGACCGATGGCTGCCCCTCGGGCGGCGACTCGATCCGCCAGCCGATCCAGACAATCGCCAGAACCAGCCAGAACAGAGCCGCCAGATCGAGAGGGGAAAACAGGGTGAGGGTCTGTATCACGGTCATGATGTAACAGTAGGACGACTGCAAATCACTTGCCAGACACCATAATTGGTAATATAAATTTACCAAAACGGAGATCCGCATGGAAATGCCGCCCCCAAATCCCGCCGTTCTGGCGCGCAAGTCCCGTCTGATCGAACGGCTGTCCGGGGTACTGCCCGCCGATGCGCTGATCCACGAACCGGCCGAGACCCGCGCCTATGAGTGCGACGCGCTGACCGCATATCGCTGCCCACCGATGCTGGCGGTACTGCCCTCCACCACGCGCGAGGTGTCGGACGTTCTGCGCATTTGCCACCAGGAAGGCGTGCCGGTCGTTCCAAGGGGCGCGGGCACATCGCTGGCCGGCGGCTCGCTGCCGACTGCGGATAGTGTAATCCTCGGCGTTGCCCGCATGAACGCGGTGCTGGAGACCGACTATGACAACCGCATCATCCGCGTACAGTCGGGGCGCACCAACCTCTCGGTCACGGGCGCGGTTGAAGAAGAGGATTTCTTTTACGCTCCCGATCCGTCCAGCCAACTGGCCTGCGCGATCTCGGGCAACATCGCGATGAACTCCGGCGGCGCGCATTGCCTGAAATATGGCGTGACCACCAACAACCTTCTGGGTGTCACCATGGTGATGATGGATGGCACGGTGGTCGAGATCGGTGGCGCGCATCTGGACGCGGCGGGCCTTGATCTTCTGGGCGTGATCTGCGGTTCCGAGGGACAGCTTGGCGTGGTGACCGAGGCGACGCTGCGCATCCTGCCAAAACCCGAAGGCGCGCGACCGGTGCTGATGGGATTTGACGACAGCGAGGTCGCGGGCGCTTGTGTCAGCAACATCATCAAGGCGGGTGTTCTGCCGGTCGCGATCGAATTCATGGACCGGCTGTGCATCCGCACCAGCGATGCCTTTGCCAACGCGGGCTATCCGGATTGCGAGGCCCTTCTGATCGTCGAAGTCGAAGGGTCGGAGGCCGAGATCGACGCGCAATTGGCGAGGATCATCGAGATCGCCCGCCGCCACAACCCCGTCGAACTACGCGAAAGCAAATCGCCCGAGGAAAGCGCACGCATCTGGCTCGGTCGCAAGAGCGCCTTTGGCGCAATCGGACAGATCAACGATTACATGTGCCTTGACGGGACAATCCCTGTTTCCGCCCTTCCCGAGGTGCTGCGCCGGATCGGCGAACTGGCCCGCGACATCGGCCTCGAAGTGGGCAACGTGTTTCATGCAGGCGACGGCAACATGCATCCCCTGATCCTGTTTGACGCGAACAAGCCCGGCGATCTTGAGCGCTGCGAGGCTCTTGGTGCCGAGATTCTCAAACTCTGCGTCGATGTCGGCGGCTGTCTGACCGGCGAGCACGGCGTCGGCATCGAAAAGCGGGACCTGATGTTGCACCAGTACAGCCCCGAAGATCTCGAGGCACAGATGGCGGTCAAGGACGTGTTTGACCCGGCGTGGTTGCTCAATCCCGCCAAGGTCTTTCCGCTGTCGCAATCCGAAGCCCGCCGCACTGCCGCCGCCGCAGCGTGAGCGGTCCGGCATCACCGCATCCCCCGTCGAAACGACCAGGACAGAACCATCATGACACCCGTAGAAACCGAGGCCGATCTGGCCGGCCTGATTGCTGGCGCGCGCGACCCTCTGGCCATACGGGGCGGTGGCAGTCGTGGTGTGCGCCCCTGGGGAGAGACGCTTGAGACCTCCGGGCTGACCGGTATCGACCTGTACGAACCCGGGGCGCTGACGCTCGTCGCCGCGGCGGGCACACCGGTTGGCGAGCTGCAACGCCTGCTCGCCACCGAAAATCAGCGGCTCGCGTTCGAACCGATGGACCACCGCCCGCTGCTGGGCACCACGGGCGAGCCGACCATCGGCGGCGTCGTGGCCGGCAACATTTCCGGGCCTCGGCGGGTTCAGGCCGGCGCCTGCCGCGATTTCCTGCTCGGTGTGCGCTATATCGACGGCACCGGCACCGTCATCAAGAACGGTGGCCGTGTCATGAAGAACGTGACCGGATACGATCTGGTCAAGCTGATGGCCGGCAGTTGGGGGACGCTGGGGGTGCTGACACAAGTGTCTCTCAAGGTGCTGCCCCGCGCGGAAACACAGGCAACTGTTGTGGTCTCCGATACAGGTCTGGCCGGGGCCGTCCGCGCCATGTCCGCAGCCCTCGGTTCGCCCTACGAAGTATCGGGCGCCGCCTTTGATCCGGCAGAGGACTCGGTTTTCATCCGCATCGAGGGTTTTGTCGATTCGGTCGCCTATCGGCTCGGTCGCCTCACCGACCTGCTGGGCGGTCACGGTACGGTCACTGCCATCGAAGACGCCGACGCCTCGGACGCCCTGTGGAAACGCATCCGCGACGTCGAGACATTTGCGGATGCACCCGGCGACGTCTGGCGGCTCTCGGTCAAACCCTCCGATGCGCCGGAGATTTGCGACAGGCTCGATGCCGAAGGCGTGTTGCTGGACTGGGGCGGCGGGCTGATCTGGGTGTGCGTTCCTTCGGCAACCGATCTGCGCGGACGCCTCGGTGCATTTGGCGGCCATGCCACGTTGATCCGTGCCGATGCCGAAACCCGCGCGGCCCTGGGCATGTTCCAGCCGGAACCCGACCCGATCCAGGACATCAGCGCCCGGTTGCGCGCCCGCTTCGACCCGCGCGGCATTTTCAATCGCGGCCTGATGGGGAGAACCTGAGCCATGCAGACCACATTCACCCCCACCCAGCTTCGTGATCCCGCGATCCAGCGCAGCAACGAAATCCTGCGATCCTGTGTGCATTGCGGATTTTGTACCGCGACCTGCCCGACCTACCAGGTGCTGGGCGACGAGCTCGACAGCCCGCGCGGACGGATTTACCAGATCAAGGACATGCTCGAAAACGAGCGCGTGCCCGACGAACGCACGGTGCTGCATATCGACCGCTGCCTGAGCTGTCTTGCCTGCATGACGACATGCCCGTCGGGCGTTCACTACATGCATCTGGTCGACCATGCGCGCGCCTATATCGAGAAACGTTACAAGCGCCCGTTCGGCGATCGGGTCTTGCGCTGGATACTTGCCCGTATCCTGCCCTACCCGACACGGTTTCGCCTGGCGCTGCTCGGGGCAAAAATCGGTCGGCCTTTCGCCCGGTTGATGCCCGACGCACGGCTGCGCGCGATGATCGCAATGGCCCCCCGGACCATTCCCCCTGTCAGCCGCAATGACGACCCGCAGAGCTTTGCTCCCACCGCGCCCCGACGCATGCGGGTGGCCCTGATGACCGGATGTGCGCAAAAGGCGCTGAACACGGATATCAATGATGCGACCATTCGCATATTGCGCCGCTTTGGCTGCGAAGTCGTCGTGGCACGCGGTGCCGGGTGTTGCGGGGCGCTGACGCATCACATGGGCAAGACCGATGAAAGCCATGAAGCCGCCGCCAGGAACATCCGCGCCTGGGTGGCCGAGATGGATGGCGACGGGCTTGATGCCATTGTGATCAACACCTCGGGTTGCGGCACCACGGTCAAGGATTACGGCCACATGTTCCGCAATGATCCCCTCGCCGCTGATGCTGCGCGGGTGTCTGAGATTGCAATGGACGTGAGCGAAATTCTCACCCGGCTCGATCTGCCCGAAGCCGCGCCGAGGAATACGGTCGTCGCCTATCACGCGGCCTGTTCTCTGCAACATGGGCAGCAGATCAGGACCCATCCCAAGACCCTGCTGAAACGCGCGGGCTTTACCGTTGTCGAACCTGCCGACAGCCATTTGTGTTGCGGCTCGGCCGGCACCTACAACCTGATGCAGCCCGAGATTTCGGCCGAACTCAAGACACGCAAGCTGCGCACGCTCAAGGCGAAATCGCCCGACATCATCGCCGCCGGCAATATCGGTTGCATGATGCAACTCGGCTCGGGGGCGGACGTGCCCGTCGTGCATACGGTCGAACTGCTCGACTGGGCGACCGGGGGGCCACGGCCACCGGCCCTGTCTGCACACTGCCCGGGCGAGATGTCGGTGCCGGTCCTCAGGTAAGGCTTGCAGGCGTCCCGCTTTCGCCGCAACATTCGAATATCCTTTGCCTTGATCCTCGCGGGAGTGGTTGCTTGCGTCTCTGGTTTTTCTGTCTGATGGTCCTGTTCTGCCCGCTCGCGGTCGCGGCACAGGACAGCGCGCTCAAACGTCTGGAAACCACCGAGTCCGGCCGCCAATGGGATGCGGTGGGGCGGCTCGACATCAAGGGCGCCGGGTTTTGTACCGGGGCGTTGATTGCGCCTGACCTCGTGCTGACGGCGGCGCATTGCATGTTCGACAAACCGACGAAAACACGAATAGACCCGGGATCCTTCGAATTTCTGGCCGGCTGGCGTAACGGGCGTGCCTCGGCCTATCGACAGGTGCGACGCGCGGTTGTTCATCCCGACTATATGTATGACCAGGACGTGACATCATCCCGCGTTCGCAACGACCTGGCCCTGCTGGAACTGCAGCAACCCATCCGCAACACCACGGTCGTTCCGTTCGATACCTCCGATCACCCGCGACGCGGTGACGAGGTTGGCGTGGTATCCTATGCGCTCGACCGCGCCGACGCGCCCTCCCTGCAAGAGGTGTGCAAGGTGATGGCGCGGCAGGACGGTATGCTGATCATGTCCTGCGATGTCGATCATGGCTCGTCCGGCGCACCGATCTTTGCCTTTGCCGGCGGGAGGCCGCGGATCGTTTCGGTGGTCTCCGCCAAGGCCGAGGTCAAGGGGCAGCGGGTTGCGCTTGGCACCGATCTGGCGGAACCGCTGGCGCATCTGAAATCGCAGCTTGAAAACGGCGACGGCTTTTCCATGCCCGTCGCGCCCAGAACCAACCGCATCACGGTGGGCGGCGCGCGTCGCGACATCGGCGCCAAATTCGTAAGCCCGTGATCGCCCGTGTCCGATACCTGTGCCTTATGGCGGTCCTGGGATCGCTGCTGTCGCCCACATCCGGCGCGGCGCAATCGACGGGGCTGGCCCGGCTGAGCGACCGGGACGATCTGCTGGGATGGGAGGCCGTTGGTCGGCTGGATATAGATGGCCGAGGCTATTGCAGCGGAACGCTGATCGCCACGTCCCTCGTGCTGACGGCGGCACACTGTGTCTTTGACAAGCAAAGCAGGCAATTGCGCGATCCCCGGAACCTGACGTTTCGTGCAGGGCTGCGCGATGGCGTAGCCATTGCCGAGCGCGGCGTGGCCCGGATTGCGGTGCCTGAAGGCTACGTGCCGGGATCGACAGAATGGCTCGACCGCGTCCGCCACGACATCGCCCTGCTGGAACTGGAAAAGCCGATTGTCAGCAGCGACGCGGATCCCTTCGTGCTGCATTCCGGCCAGCGCGTCGGCACTGCGGTCAGTGTCACGTCCTACGGGGAGGGCAGGTCAGAAGCCTTGTCACGGCAGCGGCGCTGCAACATCCTGGCAATCGTCGATGATGTGATGGCGTTTGATTGCGACGTCACCTTCGGCTCGTCCGGGGCACCGGTTTTTGCCAGGGTCGGCTCGCGGGGGCGCATCGTTTCCGTCATCTCGGGCGGCGGCACGTTCGAAGGGCAATCGGTCGCATTGGGACCGAGCCTGACCAAAATCGTCGGACGTCTCAAAGCACAGTTGCGCAATGCACCCCGTCCTGTTCCGGATCGCATTCGCCGGTTGCCGGTCGGAGAGCGCAATCAATCGACCGGAGCAAAATTTATCCGCAACTGAGGGTCTTGAAACCGCGTTCGCACGCCCCACATTTCTGTCATCGGAACGCCATACCGGGTTCCGGACCGCAATACTGCAATCGGGTTCGTCCAGGATGGAGAGCCCTTCTGAAATCGCTCGATGAATGAGGATATCACAATGCGTAACTTTGATTTTGCACCGCTGCACCGCGCCACCGTGGGTTTTGACCAGATCGCCGATCTGATGGACCGTGTCATGACCAACGATGTCGGCCAATCCAGTTACCCCCCCTACAACATCGAAAAGACCGCCGCCGATTCCTATCGGATCTCGATCGCGGTTGCCGGGTTCTCGGACAGCGATCTGAGCGTCGATGTCAAGGAAAACGCGCTTGTCGTGGCCGCCCGCAAGGCGGAGGATGACACCGAGCGCACCTATCTGCATCGCGGCATCGCGACCCGCGCGTTCGAACGCCGGTTCCATCTGGCCGAGCATGTGCGCGTCACCGGCGCCAGCCACGCCGATGGCATGCTGCATATCGACCTGACCCGCGAAATTCCCGAAGCGCTCAAACCGCGCCGCATCGAGATCACCAGCGTCAGTGGCAAATCGGTTGAAACCGATGTAGTCGATGCCAAGGCCGTGAACTGATCGTCCTTCTGACTTCCCTCGGTTAGACGATTGGCCCCGCATCTGGTCAGACAGGTGCGGGGTTTCTTGTTGCTATAGCAATTGGCGATAAACCTGAATCACCTGATGCTGCCTGAAATCAAAGATTTCAACGCGTCAGGTGATGCCAGATGTTTCAAGTTAATCGCGAAACGCTTTGGATCAGAGCAGCACCCGCATATCGCTCAGGCTGCGCACGGCGCCATAGCCACGCAAAGTGACCGGCGGGCCATCCAGCCGCATATCCGGCACCAGCCGCGCCAGCGCCTTGAGCGCCTCTTCCAGTTCGACCCGCGCAAGCGCTTCGCCAAGGCACCGATGCGGCCCGCCGCCAAAAACCGGATGCAAACGCGGATGATCGCTTCGGGTGATGTCGAAACTGTCCGGATCCGCATACACGTCAGGATCACGAAGGGCGGTCAGCATCGATACCGCAACAAAGCTGCCCTTGGGAATGAGAATACCCTCGATCTCGCGCGGTTCGAGCGTGATGCGGGGCAAGGAGCCGATCATCGGATCATAGCGCAACCCCTCCAGAACCGCAGGCGTGGCCCAACGCTCGGGATCCTGCACCAGCAGCGCCCACTGCTCGGGATGCAGGAGCAATTGCGACACCGTCGAGGCCAGCGCACCACGCGTCGTATCGGAACCGGCCAGCACCAGCGCCGCAAGCTGAGCGCGTATTTCGTCTTCGCTCAGCGGGCCGTCCGCGACCCGGCCAAGATAGGTGCTCAGGAAATCCGCCTCGGGGCTCGCGCGTCTCTGTTCGATCAGACCGGCGACGTAACTGTCCAGTTCGGCCATGTCCATGTCGGACTCGGCCCGGACCTCGTCGGAACAATGCGACAGCCCGCGGATCGCGGAATAGACATGGCGCGCGAATGCGCTTGTGTCGGCTTCGGGCGCCCCGATCAACGCAGCGATGACCTGCGCGGGATAGGGCCCGGCGATATGCTCGACAAAATCAACCGACCCCGCACCCCGCAACGGCGCGATCAGCGACGTGATCCTGGCTGCGATAGCCGGGCGCATTTCGGCAATAACCCTGGTCGCAAAGCTGCGAACGAGCGGCCCGCGCCGGTTGCGATGGACCTGGCCGTTGGAAAACAGCAGGGCATTGCGCTGAAACTCGAACATCGGTCCGTCGCGGACCCCTGAAATGAACATCCCCTCCAGCTCGAGCTGACGGGTCCATCTATCGTCGTTGATCATGTCCATGTTGGCGAGCGAGAATCCGGATATGATTCCCAGCCGGTTGCGCGCCAACGGCCCCTGTGCCCAGGCGGCGGCCATATACTCATGATCGGTCTGGCCTTCGACATATGCGGGAAAATCGGGGATGTCGCGTAGGGTTCCGGGCATCAGGTGCCTCAAGATTTACTGCAGATCGGCAACAGTCTAGCCGAATTGCCGCAAAATGCAGCCCCGACCCGACGTAAGCGGCCGGGTCGGGGCGTGGGTTCATTGCGCCGAAAGGCTCTGGGCCAGCCGCATGAGCTGTATCGCTTCGGTGCGATATCCGTAGGGATCCTCCCCCTTGCCGGCGCTGGCAAGAGCGATGGCCTCGTCATATCCCCAGTTTCCCAGGTAGCGGCCACCGCGCAGCAGCTGCCCGAACCCGGCAATCGCCGCGGCGAATTCGGTGTCGCCCTGCGCGGGCATATCCGTTGCGATTTCGGTTTCAATCAACCGGCTGGTTTCGCTGCCCGGTGCCTTGTAACGCAGGCGCAAAAACCCCAGTTCGTCGCTCGTCGCCTCCGTTGGAGCGGCCCCGTACCGCAAGGGGTCGGTCAACCGGGCAGGCGAGCCGACAGGGGTGATCTCATATAGCGCGGTGACAGCGTGCCCTGCCCCGATATCGCCCGCATCCACAGTGTCATTGTTGAAATCCTCGCGTCGCAAGGCGCGGGTTTCATACCCGATGAGCCGGTATTCGGCGACCGTCGCGGGGTTGAATTCCACCTGGATCTTCACGTCATCGGCAATCGGAAACAGCGCCCCGGTCAGTTGGTCGACCAGCACCTTCTGCGCCTCTGCCAGGGTATCGATATAGGCCGCCTGCCCGTTACCGTTCTGGGCCAGCGCCTGCATCGTCGCATCGTCCAGATTGCCGCGTCCAAAGCCCAGCACGCTGAGATAGGTGCCGCTCCGGCGCTTGTCGGCGATGAAATCCTCCAACGCCGACGGCTCCGACAGCCCGACGTTGAAATCGCCATCCGTGGCCAGAATGACGCGGCTTACCTCACCCTCCTGCGCCATTGCGGCAGCGGTGGCATAGGCCTGCTGCAATCCGGCCTGTCCGGCGGTGCTCCCTCCCGCATCCAGCCGGTTCAGCGCCGCCAGGATCGTCTGCCGGTCAGACGCCGCGGTCGGTTCCAGAACCTGCCCCGCGCTTCCCGCGTAGGTCACGATGGCAACCTGGTCTTCGTCGCGCAGCTGCCCCAGCATGAGCGCAAAGGACTGTTTGAGCAGCGGCAACTTGTTCGGCTGGTTCATCGAACCCGACGTATCAATCAGGAATACGAGGTTCAGCGGAGGCCGCTCTGCAATATCGGGCAAAGCCCCCTGAATACCGATATGGACCAGCCGCGTGTCTGCGTTCCAGGGCGTCGGAGCCACTGAAACGGTCGTCTGGAACGGCGCGTCACCGACCGGCGCGGGATAGTCATATGGGAAATAATTCACGAGTTCCTCAACCCGCACCATGTCCCGCGCCGGCAATCGCCCTTGCATCAGCGAATTGCGCAACACCGCATATGAGGCCGTGTCCACGTCGATCGAAAACGTCGAAACCGGGGCCTCTGCCGTGATCTGCAACGGATTGCTGTCGGCATTCGCAAAAACTTCGGTCGTGGCCTCCGGGGGCATCAGCATATCGGGCTGCGGCATGGGCATCAGGGCCTGCCCCGGTTCGGGTGCCGCAAGCGTCTTGGACATCCGTTGCGCGGCGGGTGCGGTGCCTGCGATGAAATCCTCCGCAATCTCGACAGGCGCTTCCTGCGCTATCTGCGCGGCGTCGTCCGCTGCCCTGTCGGCCTGCCCTGCCGATATGGCCGGCGCGGGGTCGAAATCCGGAGCCTCGCCCGGAACAATGACATCCCGCATCGGGGTCAGCGCCACAAAGGCAACCGCAACAATCGCGGTGGTCGCGGTCAGGCCCGCCCGCGAGGTCAGTGTATTCAGCATGATCTTTACTCCTGTCCAGAGGCTCGGTTTCGAGCCATCGGATATGGGACGCGCCGTCTCGCGCGATCCTTGGAGCAGGTCGAAATTTTTCCGCGCCAGCGCCAGATGTGCCGCCCTGATCGCGGCGTCGGGTTCGGGCGTTGCGGCGCGCATCGCGTTCCGCAGATCATCAAGATCGTCGCTCATGCCCGGTCCTCCTCTTGCCGCTGCGTCCTGAGTTTCTGTTTCACCTCGGAAATGCGCCAACTCACCGTTCCTTCGGACACGCCAAGGATTTCCGCCGCCTGAGCGTGTGTCATGTCATCCAGAACCAGTGCCAGCGTATCGCGCAGATCGTCAGGCAGGCCGCGCATCGCGACGGTCAGCCAGTCGATCCGCTCCGCCGTTTCCGCATCGGCCTCGCGGCGGGCGATCTCCCAACTGCCCCAGCCATCCGCGGCGCGCATATGTGTGGCCTGCCTGCGGCGGCGATCATGGGCCGCGTTCACCACGACCCGGTACAGCCAGGTGGTGAACCGCGCCTTGCCATCGAAACGGGCAATCTTGGCGGGCAACGCGGCGCATATGTCCTGGGTCAGGTCTTCCGCCTCGGCCCGCGATCCGGTCAAGCGAAAGGCAAGGTGAAACATCCGGTCGTAACAACGGTCGAGCAATGTCGAAAACGCCGCCCGGTCCCCCCGCGCCGCCGCTTTGGCCAGTTCCTCGTCAGTCACATTCATGCGCATCACATAGACTGTGACGTGCGCGGGCGGTCAATCCTTGGACCAGAACCAGAAAAAATCGCGACACCCGCAAATTCATGCCCTGAAACGCATTGGGGCGCCCAAACGGGCGCCCCGGCGACTTCATGCCCTGTCGGTTTCAGACCGACAGGCAGACATATTTCATTTCGAGGTAATCCTCGATGCCGTGATGGCTGCCTTCGCGGCCAAGCCCCGATTGCTTGACGCCGCCGAACGGCGCAACCTCGGTCGAGATGATACCTGTGTTGACGCCGACGATGCCATATTCCAGCGCCTCGGCCACCTTGTAGACGCGGCTCAGGTCCTTGGCATAGAAATAGGCGGCAAGGCCAAAGATGGTGTCGTTGGCCATCCCGATCACTTCGTCCACGTCATCGAACTTGAACAGCGGCGCCAGCGGACCAAAGGTTTCCTCCTTGGCGACCGCCATGTCCTGCGTCACGCCGGTGACCACGGTGGGCTCAAAGAACGTCCCGCCCAGTTCATGCTTCTTGCCACCGGTCAGAACTTCACCGCCCTTCGAGGTGACATCGCCCAGATGTTCAAGAACCTTGTCCACCGCCTCGCTGTTGATCAGCGGGCCGGTGGTCACGCCTTCGGACAGCCCGTCACCGACCTTGAGGTTTTCCACCGCCACCTTCAGCTTGGCCGCGAAAGCGTCGTAAACGCCGGCCTGGACATAGATCCGGTTGGCGCAGACACAGGTCTGGCCGTTGTTGCGGAACTTGCACATCATCGCGCCTTCGACGGCGGCATCGATATCGGCGTCGTCAAAGACGATGAACGGTGCGTTGCCGCCCAGTTCCATCGAGCATTTCATCACCTGGTCCGCCGCCTGCTTGAGCAGGATACGTCCAACCTCGGTGCTGCCGGTGAATGTGAGCTTGCGAATTGCCGGATTCTCGCAGAATTCCTTGCCGATCGCGCTCGCCGAAGACGAGGTGACCACGTTGAACACCCCTGCCGGAATGCCCGCCCGCTCGGCCAGTACGCCCATGACCAGGGCCGAAAGCGGCGTTTCCTTGGCGGGACGCGCAACAAAGGAACATCCGGCCGCCAGAGCCGGAGCCGCCTTGCGGGTGATCATCGCGTTCGGAAAGTTCCAGGGGGTGATCGAAGCCGCAACCCCGATCGGCTGTTTCATGACCATGATCCGCTTGTCGCGCTGATGGCCGGGAATGGTCTCACCGTAAATCCGCTTGGCTTCTTCGCCAAAAAACTCGATGAAAGACGCGCCATAGGCGATTTCGCCGACGGCTTCGGCAAGCGGCTTGCCCTGTTCAGCGGTCAGGATACGGCCCAGATCCTGCGCGTTCTCCATCATCAGGTCGAACCATTTACGCAGGATGCCAGCCCGTTCCTTGCCGGTCATCGCCGCCCATTCCTTCTGGGCCGCTTCGGCCTGGGCGATCGCATCCGCGACCTGCTCGCGGCTCAGGTCGGCGACTTCGGCGATGACATCGCCCCGTGCCGGGTTGGTGACCGCAAAGGTGCCGTTGTCGCCATCGATCCACTGGCCGCCGATATAGGCCTTGGTAACCAGCAGGTCCGGATCGTTCAGCAACGATTTGAGATCGGTTGTCGTGTCAAGCATTGAAGTGCCCTCCCGCAAGAGAAATTACTCGCGCAGGCAAATCAGGTGGGGCAAGCTTTGTCCAGAGCACATTGCGGGAAACCTGATGGAACTTGATGACGCATACGCGAACGGGGCCTATATCGACGATGCGGCGGCCTACCCTGCGCGCTGGCAGGCCGAGGCGCACGCATTTCGAACCGCACTCGGGGAACGGGCCGAGATCGCCCTGCCCTACGGCCCCGGCGAGCGGCATGTGCTGGACCTGTTTCATCCTGTGGGGCGGCACGAGGGGACCGCTTTCTTCATTCATGGCGGCTTCTGGCGGGCCTTTGACCGCAGTTCGTGGTCACACCTCGCCGGTGGGCTGATCGCGCGCGGCTGGTCGGTTGCCATGCCGTCCTACGATCTTTGCCCCGAGGTTACGATTGCCACCATATCACGCCAGATTGCGCAGGCTGTCCGGTTTGTTGCGGGACGCACCAGCGGACCGATCTCGATCACCGGCCATTCCGCGGGCGGGCACCTCTCGGCGCGCATGACGGACCCTGCGCTGATCCCTGCCGACGTCGCGGCGCGGTTCCGGACCATCCTGCCGATTTCGCCCCTGTCCGACCTGCGCCCGCTGCTCCGCACATCGATGAATGCCGACTTCCGGATGAGCATGGCGGATGCCAGCGCGGAAAGCCCGCTGCTGATGCGCGACAGGCACGATGCCAGGGTCGCGGTCTGGGTCGGCGCGAACGAGCGTCCGGCCTTTCTCGATCAGGCGCGCTGGCTGGCGCAGGCGTGGCGCGTTCCGCATGTCATCGCGCCGGGCAGACACCATTTCGATGTGATCGACCTTTTGCAGGATCCCGGCTCGGAGATGGTCAGCACCCTCATCGCAGACTGACCAAGCGGCATGCTAACGGTGACCTGCCATGTCATGCGATCGGCAAGCGGCGCGGTGCACCCGTTGACCAAAGCGGCATGATCAACCCGGTGATACGCCACAAAAGACTTGTCAGCGCGGCGGATATTGGCGACCTACGCAGCAATCCGGTCGATGGCGTCGCCCGGTGGATTCGCTTGATTTCGTCCTGAACGCCGGGACCTTTCTGCAAAGGAGGGTCATTCATGACCACACGTCCGGAAATGTATCGTTTTCACAACGGCGAAAAGGCCGTGCTTCCGTTTGAAACCGGGGAATACCAATCCCGGATCACAGAGTTGCGTGAACGCATGGATGCCACCGGGGCCAGCGCCGCCGTGTTCACCTCGATGCACAACATCGCCTATTATTCGGGATTCCTCTACTGCGCCTTTGGCCGCCCATATGGCCTGGTGGTGACCGAGCAGGACTGTGTGACCATCAGCGCCGGGATCGACGCCGGGCAGCCCTGGCGGCGCAGCTTCTGTGACAACATCACCTATACCGACTGGCAACGCGACAATTTCTGGCGTGCGGTGGCGTCGGTGACGGGCACCGGCAAGGTCATCGGCTATGAGGGCGATCACCTGACCCTGATGCAGCGCGACAAGCTCGAGGATTTCCTGCAACCGCTGACGATGGTCGATCTCTTTGAAACCACCATGCGCCAACGCATGCACAAGAGCGAGGCCGAAATCGCGCTGATCCGGCAGGGGGCACAGGTTGCCGATATCGGCGGCTATGCCATTCGCGATGCGATCCGTGCGGGCGTTCGCGAAATCGACGTGGCCATGGCCGGGCGAGACGCGATGGAAGCCGAAATCGCCCGGCGGTTCCCCGATGCCGAATACCGCGACACCTGGGTGTGGTTCCAGTCAGGGCTGAACACCGACGGCGCACACAACCCGGTAACGGGCCGGACACTGAAACGCGGCGATATCCTGAGCCTCAACGCGTTTCCGATGATCTCCGGCTATTATACCGCGCTGGAGCGGACGATGTTCGTGCAAGAGGTCGATGCCGCCGGTCTGGAATACTGGCAGGCAAACATCGCCGCGCATGAATACGGCATGTCGCTGTTGCAACCGGGGGCCCGCTGTTCGGAGATTACCCAGAAGATCAACGCCTTCTTGCAAGACCGCGACCTGCTGCAATATCGCACCTTCGGCTACGGTCACTCGTTTGGCGTTCTGAGCCACTATTACGGACGCGAAGCGGGACTTGAACTGCGCGAGGATATCGACACCGTTCTGGAACCGGGCATGGTGATTTCGATGGAACCCATGCTGACGATCCCGCAAGGCGCTCCGGGCGCGGGCGGCTATCGCGAACATGATATCCTCGTCATGACCGATGATGGAAACGACAATATCACCGGTTATCCCTATGGTCCGGACTTCAACGTCGTCGGCTAAGCGCGGCTGGAAAAGACGGGGGTGACATCCGCGTGCCGGGTGTCACCCCCGACACTACGCGGACGGATCGGTTTGCCGATTTGTGCATTGGTTGCTTTTCTTTCCCCGCGTGATTTGCAAAGGTTTTTCCAGATTGACGCTGGCCCGTGTCGGGGCCGCTGAATAATGGTTGCCGCAAGGTTCAGGACAGGAGACCGCAATGGCCGATTTCGACGAAATGGTACGCCAGTCGCAGGCGCAAGTGGCCAAGGGACAATCCGAGATCAAGGCCATGACCAGCCGGATCGAAGCCGCCCGCGCGAAAATCGAGGCCGGCGAGGATGCCAGCATCGACATCGAAAACGCCACGCTGGACGATGTGCATGCCCATACAGATGTGATGAACGCCAATATCGCGGAACTGATCATGGGTCTTGATGACGTCACCAGCGCGTTCTCCAAGGATTTCGACGAGATGCGCTCGAAAACCGGGTGGGAGAGTTTTGTCGGCATCTTCAGCCGCGCGAAATCGGAATCGATGCGGCAAGAGCGGATGCGGATGGCCAATATCGATGACAAGCTGCAGGATCTGATCGGCAAGTCGGACGTGATCGTCAAGCTGCTCGAAGGGCAGCTTGAGGTTCTGAACGATCAGAAGGACAAGGTCGAAACCAACCTCGCCCGCACGCTGGACGAACGCGAGAGCACGGTTGGCGAACTCGAGTCGGTGCGGGCCGAGATCCTGGGTATGGACCCCAAGATCATCGAGCTGGAGAACAAGATCAGCGTCGAGCAGGACGCCGCAGCGCGCACCAAGCTCGAGACACAGCTCGCCGAACTGAACGCCAAGTACAATGCGCTGGTGCAGGACGAACAGGTCAAACTGGCCAAGTCGCAGACTCTCGAACGCTATATCGAAAAAGGCAAATCCTGGGTAGACAGCTTGCAAAATCAGGCCGCCACGCAGATGGTTCTGATCAACAAGCTGCAAACCGACACGGCACAGCGCGTCGTTCTTTACGATGCGTTGACCAAATCGTTGAAAACCGCGCAGCAGCAGGACGTCGCACACCGGATCAACGAGATCGGAGTCAAGACCGACCAGGAGGCCCAGACCGCCATGGCCGCCATCGGCACCGCCACCAATCAGAAAATGGCCGACATGCTCGAGGCGCACGAGGATCACATGGTGTTTGCGCGTGACGTGCTCGAGAAAAAGGCCAAGGCCGATGAACGCTTTGCCCGCCGGTTCGCGGCGATCGTCGAGAAACACGACAAGAATTTGTATGGGGGCTGATGGTGATGCCCGGGCTGGAACCGTTCGGAACGCCTCTCGCGGAATATGTCGATTTAGGGGATCGGCCTCATGTCCGGTCAGCGCACGTCGAAACGGCATCGCGCCGCCCACATGAACGTCTGCACGGGCCTGTCTCCTTGCCCTGCGGGCAAGGCCTGAAACAGGGCAAGCAATGACGCACGAAGGCGATGGCAGCACGGATATCAAGGTCGACCATGACCATGTCGGCCTAACGGAGCTGTTCGCGAGCCGCCGCTATTTCCGCAAGTTCGAGGCCATCATCGGGCACCTGACCCGTGTGGCCGCAACGATGGAAACCGAGGGCACGCTGCGCAAGACCGAGGTGCGGCTGCTCACCCGCTACATGATGTCTTTGACCTTCACGTTCCGGGCGCTGTCGATGAAATACCTTCTGGTCGGGCGCGATACCGGGCGGTTTTTCGGCTCGCTCACCATCGACTCGCACGAAAGCGGTTTTCCCGTCGCTACCGAATTGATGACAATGGCCAATGATGCGCAGCAGGCGGCCAAACATCTGGCCAACCTGCCATCCGAGTCCGCCCTCAAGGACGAAATGGTTCGGGTGATCGTAAGTGACCGCGAGATCCCGACCAAGCTACAATTCGCCCTGTCCCAGCGGCTCTATTATCAGGAACTGCTGCGAGGCGAGCTGTTCTGGGTTCAGAACGATCCCGATTGCGTCTGGCTCGGCGATGTGAGCGCCGAACGGCGAAGCTTCCTGTTGCATTGGGCCGTTTATGACAGCCAGGTGAATCTCCCCGTGGTCTATCTGATGGAGGTCGAGGACACGGGGCGCACCGCCTTGCCCAAGGACCAGCGGCGCTGGCCCGGCGTTCAGGCGCATCTGATCGCCCAGAGCCTCGGCGGCCTGAAACTTCTGACCATCGCACGCGGCTTTGACGAGGATTTCGCCGACCTGCACCCCAAGCGGTTGCGCCGGTTCCACCTTGGTCCGATGTACTCCAGCGCCTACACGACACAGTCCGGGCCACTGTCCGACGTTCTTGCCGACGCAGCGGCACCCGAAGGTCAGGATTGGGCGCTTGTCTGGACAGCGGAGAATCTGGAAAGCGAACGCGCAGTAGAAGAGCGCGCCGGCTGGTTTTCCACCGTCGAACGCCAGGTCTTTGCGCTCGATCCGTTTTCCGCACGCGGCGCCGAGACCGGAGCCACACACACCGAGCGCGCGATCATTCTGCCGCAACGCCCGTTCCAGGTCCTCGCCGAGCGCAACCCGCCGGGTTTCTCGGATGTTCGCAAATTCGTGGTCGGCGCAGGCGGACGCGTTCTCAGATATTGAGCCCCCTTCGCGATTCGAGACGTTCGGCGCTGGCGTGACCTTTCAAAGTGATCCCGTTCATTTGCTAGAGCGGCTCAGTTTTTAGTGAAACGTCTTGGTTTCCCAACTCGGGCGTGTTGTTCTTCATGATCCATACTGGTGAGGGAGGTCAGCATGGATGACGAAACCCTATTCAAATGATCTTTGCGAACGCGTTGTGGTAACGATGCAGTCTGGCGCGCGTTGCGGCAGCGTTGCCGCCCGGTTCGGTATTGCCCCATCGAACGTGGTGAGGTGGACGCAACGCGCGGCACAGACCGGGTCGTTGAGCCCGGCGCAGATGGGCGGATATCGTCGGCCAATCTTGGAACCATGCCGTGCCTGGCTGCTGGATCGGGTGGATCAGGTGCAGGCCCGTCCGCATGTCACGCTGTCTGTGTTGCAGGAGAAAATGGCGGAGCGCGGGATTGAGGTCAGCCACGATACGGTATGGCGTTTCCTGCGCGGTTGTGGGTTCAGTTTCAAAAAAGACATTGATTGCCGACGAGCGCGAATGCCCCGATGTGAAGCGCCACCAGGGCCGGATCGACCCGCGTCGCCTCGTGTTCATTGACGAAACCTGGGTGAAAACGAACAGGGTTCCGTTGCGAGGATGGGCTCCCAAATGCCAGCGCCTTCCCGGAACCGCCCCGTTCGGGCACTGGAACACGTCTACCTTCCTCACCGCCCTGCGTCATGACCGGATCGACGTCCCATGGGTGTTCGATGGCCCGGTCAATGGCGACATCTTCCGCACCTATGTCGAACGCGTGCTGGTTCCGACCCTGGGCTCGGGCGACGTGGTGGTCATGGACGACCTTGGCAGCCACAAAAGCCAGGCCGTGCGACACGCGATCCACTCAGTTGGCGCGCATCTTCTGTTCCTGCCGCCATAAAGCCCCAATCTGAACCCCATTGAACAGGCTTTCGCAAAGCTCAAACACTGGATGCGCAAAATGACATCCTGAACCGTCCCGGGTTTGCCGGAGGCTGATTGTCGTTAGTTACGCGGCCATGTCTTCAGCTTCCAGAGCTGCGTAGACGTTTGTCTCTGCCTCGGCGGGCGGGATGTTCCCGATGGGCTCGAGGAGGCGGCGATTGTTGAACCAGTCCACCGTTTCCAGCGTGGCGTATTCGACGCTCTCGAAGCTGCGTCAAGGGCCGCGGCGATGGATGAGTTCAGCCTTGAAAAGGCTATTGATAGTCTCGGCCAAGGCATTGTCATAGCTGTCGCCGACACTGCCGACCGAAGGTTCGATGCCGGCTTCGCCCAGCTTTTCGGTGTAGCGAATGGACAGATATTGCGAGCCGCGATCGCTATGATGGACCAATCCCATGGCCTTCGTCGGCCTTCGGTCATGGACTGTCTGCTCCAGTGCATCCAGCATGAAACCAGTCTGCGCCGAGGTGCTGGCGCGCCAGCCGACGATCTTGCGCGCATAGGCGTCGATGACGAAAGCAACATACACGAAGCCCTTCCAAGTGGCGACATAGGTGAAATCGCTGACCCACAACATGTTGGGCGCGGGGACGCGGAACTCGCGGTTGACCTTGTCCAGCGGGCACGGAGTTTTCTTGTCAGGGATCGTTGTCCGATGCGGTTTGCCGCGGATGATGCCTTGAATGTCCATGTCCCGCATGAGCCTCGCCACCGTGCAACGCGCGACATCGACGCCTTCCCGGACAAGCCGCCGCCAGATCTTGCGGACGCCGTAGACCTTGTAGTTCTCCTCCCAGACGCGTTCGATCTCGGGCCGCAGGGCGGCATCACTTCGACCGGCGGTCGAGCTCCGCCATCGCAAAATACGCCGACGCTTTCCGAAGTATCTCATTGGCCTGACGCAGTTCGCGGTTCTCCCGCTCCAGCGCCTTCATCCTCTCGGCAATGTCGTTGGGTATGCCTGCGCGCCTGCCACTGTCGACCTCGGCCTTTTTGACCCAGTCGTTCAGCGTGTTCGCCGAGCAGCCGATCTTCGCTACGATCGACGTGATCGCCTGCCAGCGAGATCCATGCTGACCCCCGTTGTCGAGAACCATCCGCACGGCGCGCTCGCGGACTACAGGGGAAACTTGTTCGTGGTCTTGTTCATGATGCTCCATCCTACTCAAGAGTTGGAGCCGCCGACAAACCCGGGGCGGTTCAGTGATCTGTGGAAGAGGTTTGAAAACGAAGCACAGAAGCGACGCGTCAAGATCGTTTGGGTAAAGGGGCACGCCGGTGATCCAAACAATGAACGCGCCGATAAGCTTGCCGGTCAGCAGGCTGAAGAGGCACGTCTTATGGCGGAGGCCGATCTAATACCCGACAAGTCCTGACGCGAAAGCAAAGAATAGCGGTCAGCTCTGCACTCGTATCGTATTGGCCCCTGCCCAACGACCGCTTTATTGGCTCAGCGCAAGTTGTTTCTGACCTGCAGCGAAATTCCGCTTACCGCGGATTCCGTGGAAAAACACCCGTTCGCGAGTGCAGAATATCGACGGCTGAACATGGCGTGAGCGCTTTTCCTGTCAGGCTTTTCACGGTTGCTGCGGTGCAGGAAGGATCTTGGCCAGCTTGCGGAGGTTCTGGGC
>NZ_JBGFGP010000145.1:0-81876 GCF_041224545.1 Sedimentitalea sp. XS_ASV28
CGCCACTGCAAGCGCGCCGAGCGCTTGAGCAATTTGAGGGCTCCGCGCCCGGCGCGCTTGCCCAAACCGAAACCCATGATTATCAAGATCAAACCCGCAGACTCTCGTTATGAACGAGGGACCGAAGGGGGGCAGGTCAGCTCCAGTTCGGGACGCACAATAGCGATCAGCCGTTCGTTCGCTTCCTTTACCGCCCGGAAATCTTGGTAAGAAAGCGCGGCATCAACGGGCTCGCCTTGGGGGTCGAGTCCATTTTGTAGACACCTATGCCAGCTGTCTGCAATAGTCTCTGGGATCGCCCCATGCGAGAAGGCACCATTGTTTTCGAGTGAGGTGCGGGCTTTCATGAACAGTGATTGCACGTTTTCCTCCCCAAAAAGTGCGGTTCCCTCCCTCTCTAAACCACCTAGCGGCCTTTGCTTTCAAGCAATGTGTTCACTTTTTGAACGCTGATAACCGCGCCCATTAACATTTCTGAACATTTGGCGCGCCGACATCTGCACGACCAACCCCCATTAAAGGACGCAGACAAATTGCGTCCCTTAATGGAGGAAAGCATGAAAGCCCAAGTGCTTCACAAATATGATGATGATCTAACCGCGCCGTCTTGGCTGACGTATCAAGATGTGGCCGATCCCGCGATTTCGAAAGGTTCCGATGTAATTGTGCGCATCGGCGGGGCGGGGGTCTGTCGCACCGATTTGCATGTGATCGAGGGAGTCTGGCGGCCCCACATGGACCCAGAGGGCGACGCGCTCTTGCCACTGATTTTGGGCCACGAGAACGCTGGTTGGATCGAAGAGGTCGGCCCCGAGGTAGAGGGCCTGAAAAAGGGTGACCCAGTCATCGTGCACCCCAAAATATCCAACGGTACCTGTCTAGCATGTCGTCGCGGCGAAGACATGCACGGCGAAGGGACATTCCCTGGGCTAGACGCGAATGGCGGCTACGCCGAGGCGCTCGTAACCTCGGCACGCAACATCGTAGCGCTCCCAAAAACACTCAGCCCCAAAGATGTCGCGCCCTATTCGGATGCGGGACTGACTGCCTATCGCGCGGCAAAGAAGGCCACACGTCACCTAATGCCGGGTGAGTATTGCGTTGTCATCGGCGCGGGTGGTTTGGGCCACATCGCAATTCAGGTTTTGCGCGCCATGTGTGCCGCCGAGATCATCGTTGTCGATACCTCGGATGCATCGTTACAACTAGCGCAGGAATGTGGTGCCGACCACCTAGTCCGCGCCGATGGAGGAGAGGTCGATGCGGTTTTGTCTCTCACTAAAGGCCATGGCGCCGAAGCGGTTTTGGACTTCGTCGGTGAAAAAGGCACCACAGCTAAGGGTATCGCGATGACACGCAACGCCGGCAGCTACTACGTTGTCGGCTACGGTGAAGACGTCCAGGTCCCCACCGTTGATTTGGTAATTACCGAAAAGAACATCATCGGCAATCTAGTTGGCACTTGGGCCGAACTAACCGAACTCATGGAATTAGCGCACCGCGGATTGGTGAACCTTGAAACCCATGAGTTCAAACTAAAAGACGCCAACAACGCGCTTCAGGCACTACACCACGGAAAAATCAAAGGCCGCGCCGTTCTCGTCCCCTGAAAGCGACGCTGAGCAGGTCTTTGTTCACAATCAACTTTTCAACTTCTGGGAGGAAACTATGAAACAGCAACTAACGGGCTCTTTGTCCGCCTTTGCACTGGCCGTCACCGGTGTTCTAAGCGCACCGACAGCGCAAGCCGAAGACTACACGTCGTTTGGGATCCAGGAGGATCTGCCTGGGACATGTAACTACGCCGCAATCGACGCAAAGGACTATTCGGGCCGAACCCTGGACGTCATCACTCACGCCATCCCTGTGATCGGGGAACCCACCGCATTGCATGCGGAGCAATTCGAAGCCCTCACGGGCGCTGAGGTTAATGTGGTTCACGTACCCTTTGGAGATCTGTTCCAGCGAATCATGATTCCATTCCAAAGCGGTCAAAATGCCTATGACGTGCTCTTCTACGCGTCACTATGGATCGGCGATTTCAACCGCTTCCTCGCCCCCGTACCTGAAGCATATACTGCTTCGAGCGGCATGTCCGACGTCACAGACAGCTTCATAGGGGTCGCGACGTGGAACGGGGAGATGGTGCAATATCCGATGGATGGCGACCGCCACTATCTCAAATACCGAACCGACGTATTCGAAAATGAAGAGCTCCAAGCAAAATACTTGGCGGACACGGGCAACGAGCTGACCATCCCGGAAACATGGGAAGAGTATAACGCCGTGGCCGCCTATTTTTCGGGCTTTGATTGGGACGGGGATGGCGAGGTAAACTACGGCTCTGCGGAAGTCTCTAAGCGCGACGACCTGATGTTCTCTGCCTTCATCAGCCGTGCAGCTCCCTACGCCAAACACCCCGACGTTTCCGGTGGTTTCTTCTTCGATTTGGAAACCATGGAACCCCTGATTAACACGCCCGGTTTCGTGCGCGGTCTTGAGCTGTTCATTGAGGCGCAAAACGCGTTCCCACCGGGCGGTACCAGCTTTGGCCTAGGTGACGAAATCTTCTCCTTCGGGGGCGGTCAAACACTTATGAGCTACTCATGGGACGATGCTTTCATTCAAGCCCAGCAGGAAGAAAGCCGGATTCGCAACATGGTCGCTGCCGCACCGCTTCCCGGCGCAAAAGAAGTCTGGAACCGCGACACAGGACAGTGGGACAGTTTCGAGGAACCCAATCGAGCGCCTTACATGACTTGGGGTTGGTCATCGGCCGTGTCCGACCTGTCAGATAACAAGGAAATGGCGTTCGACTTTCTGTGCTTTTTCTCCAATGAGGCTAACACGTTTCACGATCTGCAAATCGGCCGTTTCGGCGTGAACCCCTACCGCGAGAGCCATTTTGACAGTGGTTTCTGGCAGGGCCTGGGTTGGGAAGCCAATGTGGCTGACAGCTATGTCGGAACACTCTCGGGTATGGAACAGAGCCCCAACCGCGTTTACGATCTGCGCGTGCCGGGTGTGGGACAGTTTATGTCCTCGATGGCCAACGGCGTGGCCGAAGCCATGGCAGGCCAGAAGTCGGCACAAGAAGCGCTTGACGGTGTGGCCGACGAATGGGCCGCCATCGTAGAACGTATTGGAGAAGATCGCCTGCGCGAGGCCTATGCCAACGTAGTGCGCCTAGAGGACAACTAAGGCTGCGACTTCATACGCCGCATCTGATCCCAGACTGCGGCGTACCCATTCCTCTTCGTTCTAGACACACTCAAGCGGGCCGCCTTGTCGGCCCGCTCTCCCCAACGGCGGTGAAAGACCTATGCTCAAGCCAAAACACTTCTTCCTATTGCCCGCGCTTCTCACGTTGGTGGCTATTATTTTCTTCCCACTGATTTTCACGGTCCGTGTCTCTTTTTCTAGCTGGGACGTCTATCAAGCAGGGCTCGATTTCATCGGGCGTAAGAATTACATGAGGGTCTTCGATGATGTACGGTTCTGGGAAAGCCTTTTGCGCCTATCCGCGCTTAGCTTCATCACCGTTACCCTTCAGTATGTCCTCGGTTTCGCGCTGGCGCTTGCCGTGTGGAAAGAGGTCAAGGGGCAGCGCATCTTCCGTGTTCTCTTTCTAATCCCGATGATGACGACGCCTGTGGTTATGTCAGTGATCTGGCGCACCATGCTTCACGAAAGCCTGGGACCGACCAACGACATCCTGTCCATGATCGGAATCGCCCCTGTGCCGTGGCTCTCCAGCGCTGCAGGGGCATTTATCAGCGTGGTCATGGTCGAGGTCTGGCAATGGACACCCTTTATGTTCCTGCTGATGTTGGCGGGGCTGGTCTCGCTGCCCAAGGAGCCCTACCTCGCCGCCGCCATCGACGGCGCAGGGCCGTGGCGCACCTTCTGGCAAGTGACCTTTCCGCTCATGGCGCCCATCTCCATCGGCGCGGTCATCATCCGCCTGATCGAGGCCTCCAAGATCATGGACACCGTCTATGTCTTGACCTCGGGCGGGCCAGGCACCGCCACCGAAACCCCATCCTACTACATCTACATCCGCGGTCTGCGTGACTTTCAGGTCGGATATTCGGCGGCGCTGTCGCTGACCTATTTAGTGCTAATGATCATCTCCCTGACGATCATCGCCAAGCTTCTGATGCGCTTTCTCGTCGGCAAGGAGGCCTGAGATGAGCCGCACCTATCATACCGTCAAATACCTGTGCCTGCTGGGCTGGTCGACCTTCGTGGTCTTCCCCTTCCTGTGGGCGCTCTCCACTTCGTTCAAGGACGCCAACGCGGTCACCAGCGGAGCGACCTATATCCCGTGGTTGGAGTTCGAACCCTCCACCCAAGGCTGGCAGTCGCTCTTCGCCTCGGGCAGTCAGGGGATCAACATCGTCACCCCCTTCATCAACTCCGCAACGGTCACGCTGATCGCCAGCGTCTTCAGCCTGACGCTGGGTACGCTCGCCGCCTACGGGCTGAGCCGCTACCAGTTCCGCGCGGGCTTCGTGAAGAATTCTGACATCACGTTCTTCTTCATCTCACAACGCATCATGCCGCCAATCGTGCTGGCCATCCCCTTCTTCCTCATGCTCAAGGAAATTGGCGCGCTCGACACGATCGCGGGACTGGTGCTGGTCTATATCGCGCTGCTCCTGCCGATCGCAGTCTGGGTAATGATCGACTTCTTCGGCTCCATCCCGCCTGAGCTGGACGAGATGGCAATGATTGACGGCTGCACGCCCATTGGCGCCTTTTTCCGCGTCATCCTGCCCAATTCCGTGGCGGGGATCGTCGTAGCTGGGATGTTCTGCCTGATCTTCGGCTGGAACGACTTCTTCTTCGCCTTCATCCTGACTTTCACCAAAACACAACTCTTGCCCGTGGCTATCGTGTCGCTCAATTCCTCTGTCACCCCGTGGTGGTCGCTCTCGGCCTTCGCGCTGATCTCGGTGACGCCGCTGGCGCTGGTTGCCGTGGTCGTGGAACGCTTCATGTCACGCGGATCCCTTGCAGGAGCCTTCAGGTAACATCATGCTGACACTCGAAAACCTCTCGACATCGGACCCGAAAGTGCCGCTCAAATCGCTCACAACGCGCTTCGAGGCGGGGAAAATCTACACCATCCTGGGCCGAACAGGCGCGGGCAAAACCGAGCTGCTGCGCACCCTGATCGGTCTCGACGAGATCAGCGAAGGCGCGATCCACCTCGACGACGAAGACCTCGGGCGCACCCCGATCCGTGCGCGCCAGATGGCCATGGTCTACCAGCAGTTCATCAACTACCCGCATCTCGACGTGCTCGACAACGTGGCCTTCCCGCTGCGGCGCAAAGGGCAGGACAAAGCCACGGCGCGGGCGCAGGCGAAAAAAGCGCTTGCCGTGGTGGGGCTCGCCGGTTTCGAGGCGCGTATGCCGCCCGAGCTGTCGGGCGGGCAACAACAGCGCGTCGCGCTGGCCCGTGCCATCGTCAAACATGCGCGCATCCTTCTGATGGATGAACCGCTGGCCAATCTCGACTACAAACTGCGCGAACAACTGCGCGAGGAATTCCCTCGCTTGCTCCATGAAAACGCCGAAGGAATCATCCTCTATTCGACCACGGAACCCGCCGAGGCCATGCAGCTGGGCGATGAACTGATTGTCATGCATGAAGGGAGGATCGTTGCGCAAGGCGATCCGAGCGCGCTCTTCGACGCGCCGCCAAGCGTGGATGTGGCCCGCGTCATCTCCGACCCGCCGATCTCGATCTGCGCAGGCGAGGTCCGTGACGGTACGTTGCGTTTCGCGGATGGTTTCACCGTGCCGCAAACCGGCCTGACCCTGCCGCCTGACGGGCAGTTGCAAATCGCCATTAGACCAGATGCGCTGACCATCGGTGGCGACATCACCGCGCACGTCTCACTGGCTGAGTTTTCCGGCTCGGACACAATCGTCCACCTGAAATTGCCCTTCGGGGAGGCGGTCATGCTGGTCGACGGCATTCATGAATTCCATAGCGGCGACAGTCTCGGTGTCGCGCTCGACCCCAAAGCGCTCATGCTCTTCTCGCAGGGCGGCGACAATATCACCGAAAGGGCCGACTGATGGCGGAAATCACCCTCAAAGGCCTCGCCCACTCCTATGCGCCCGACCCGAAATCCGACGCCGAGTACGCGCTCAAACCCGTGGACCTGACCTGGGAGGACGGGAAAACCTACGCGCTTTTAGGACCTTCGGGCTGTGGCAAGACGACTATGCTCAATATCATCTCCGGGCTACTAAAACCCTCCGACGGGCAGTTGCTCTTCGACGGGGTCGACGTCACGAAAGCGGGCACTGCCGCGCGCAACATCGCGCAGGTCTTCCAGTTCCCTGTGATCTACACGACCAAGACCGTGCGCCAGAACCTCGCGTTTCCACTTGAATGCCGCAATTGGGCCGCTGAGAAAATCACCGACCGTGTGGCCCATATTGCGCAGCTTCTCGATCTGTCCGATATTCTCGACGAACCCGCGCGCAAATTAAGCGCAGACCAAAAACAGCTGATCTCTTTGGGTCGAGGTCTTGTGCGTGATGACGTAAGTGCGGTGCTGCTCGACGAGCCGCTGACCGTCATCGACCCGCAGATGAAGTTCGAGCTGCGTCGAAAGCTGCGCGAGATCAACCGCGCAACGGGGATAACTATGATCCTCGTCACCCACGATCAGGCCGAGGCCATGTCCTTTGCCGATGAAGTCGTGGTGATGAAGGACGGGCGCGTGCAGCAGTCGGGATCACCAGAACAACTATTTAAACGTCCGGACAACGAATTCGTGGGCTACTTCATCGGATCGCCACCACTCAATCTATTCACTACGGAACTGCGCAGCGATCGATTGTACTGCCCTATGCTTGACCTCACCTTCGAGATGCCGAAAACTGCACTGCAGGGTCCCACCCGATTTGGAGTTCGTCCTGAGCATGTTCATTTGTTCGAAGAGCCGAACAAAATGCCTCGCGCAATTGTTGAGTCGGTAGAAAGTCACGGGATCGAGCGCATATTCACTCTTCGCACAACCAACAATGAAACACTTAAGGCAAAATCCCGACGACACAAAAACCTAGTTCAAGGCACTGAAGTTGGCCTGTCAGTTGACCGTAGTGATTTGCTGATGTTCAGAGACGGGCAGCTAATTGGTGATGGATTGGGAAATACAAGCGAGTGAGCTTTATGATTCCCAGCTTTTCCCAGTTCTCTATCCCATTAGTCTAGAAGTCTGAGACATATGCGCGTTGAACCATGCTAAGGCTATTTCCCCCAACCCGACCAACAACGGCAGCTTGATGCCAAAAGGTTCGTCCGATGTCTGCTGTCGCGCTTTGGGTCAACTCAGGCTTTGCGGAGCGCTTGCTCCTACGACGTCTTCCTGTTTCAGCTTTCCAACAGATCCTCAATGAAACTCTCCTGCCGGTCCAACACTTGCTCCCACTCCGGCGGCACCCCATCGTCTCGATCCATCTCCTCCGGCCGGAAGCCTTCGGTATCAGGTTTTAACGCTACCGCCCGCATCGCGCGCGCCTGCCGCCGCCGTGACCTCAACGTTCCAGTTGTTTCCTGTTCTTCCTCAACATCACCATCTTCGCCACCATCAACCCAAGGCCCCACCCCTTCCACACTTGGCGGATAGGGGTAGTCCCTGCCCTCCTGTTGCTCGACCATCGCTTTGAACAACGGATCGTCGTAATACTTGATCCGCTGCGCCTTGATCGGATGCTGCGGCGAGGCAAGGATGATCACCTCGTCAGGGTCCAGAAGGCGGGCCTCGGTTTCCGAAAGGAGCGGTCGTTCCTCCAACCGCGCGCTGGTCGAGGTTGCCCCCAGAATCCCCTTGTTGCGCCCATACATGCGTGTGATCGCCTCGCGCGTCGTACTGCCAACCGCCGCCGACACTTCCCGAACCGTGCGCTGATCGCGCGGCGTGATGTAGAGCTTGAGCCCTGCCCCGTTCTCGAGGCTCTCACGACCCTCGGACCCATAGATACGATCGAGCGCCGCCAGGGACTGCGCAATCATCGCCACCCGCCCGCCATAGCTCGCCAGAGAATGGATCGCACGCTCGAGATAGGGCATGGCCCCCATCTGCTGGAATTCATCGATCATCATCATGACCGGCCAGGGCTCATCTGGGCCCGGTTCATTCAGGCGCAGGCTGGCAATGAGATCGGCAAACATGAGACGCAGGAGCGGGGCCAACGTCGCGATGTGATCTTCGGAGACCACGATGTAGAGCGAATGCGGTTCGCGCCGGAACTGGCCAAAGTCGAAGTCAATTGCCTCGGTCGCAGACCGCACCGCCGGGTTGTCCCATTGCTTGAGGCCCGCGGTCATCAGGGCCTGGATGTTCGAGGTCAAAAGCCGCGACGATGCGCTGGCCGCGTTGGTCCAAAGCTCCCGCACAACCTCTTCCTTTGCCTCTTCCGCATAGGCGCTGTACTGGGCGTTTTTGTAGTCGCCTGCCGAGACGATCTTGTTCACCTCCCCCAGGGTCGGCGTGCCACGCTGGATTGCCAGCAGACAGGCGGCGACGAAGATCGACTTGCCTGCCTCGGAGAAAGTGTCGAGGGTCTTGTTATCCTTGTCGAGGAAGAGATCGGCCAGAATCGAAACTTCGGTGAACTGCTGCGCAAAACTGGGATAGGCTGCGATCCGGGCCAGTGGGTTGTAGCGGTGGGTGCTGTTGGCCCAGTCGAACGGGCTGAACCGGAATACCTCATCGCCATTGAGTGCCCTCAACCGTGAGGTCTTGTCGAAATTCTCGCCTTTGACGTCGAGCACCACGACGGACCCGGCAAAAGACAAAAGGTTTGGGATCACGAAGCCCACGCCTTTACCGGCACGGGTCGGGGCCACTATCATGACATGCGGGATCTCTGTAGAAGAAATGAACTCGGCTTTGGATTTCGGCTTGCCGAGTTTGCCGCAGACAAAACCTGTGCCGGGACCTTGCAGCATGCCGTTCTTTCGAAGCTCCGCCTTGGTCTGCCAATGGGCCGAACCATAGTCGTCTTGCTCGCGCTTCCAGGTCCAGGCGGCAGCGAGAACGCCAAGTCCGAGCGCCCCGAAGCCGACAGCGCCAAACGCCACCTTGAAGGCCTCGGGATGGGCGAGGCGCAAGCCCGAACTGGCACGCCAGACGGCGAACATGTCGAACTGGCCAAAACCGGTGCGCAAGGCCAGCGCCAGATAGAAACTGGCGACAATGGTGCCCAGCAATGTGCCACAGATCAGACCGAAGGGCACCGCGGCCCAGAGAGGAATGGGTTTCATGGGTAGCGCTCCGGTCAGAAGGACAGGTCGTCGTCGAGATTGCGCCCGAGATCACGGAATTTGGCCTGCTCGGCTTCCATCTGCCGGGCCACCTCCGTCACCTTGTCCTGCTGCAGGGCGGCGGCGCGATCGGTGAAGACCTGATCGCCGGCTTCCTCATGCGTCATTTCGAGGAATTCCTGCGTGACCGTGATCTGATCAATCTTGCCGGGCAGCGCTTCTTCCAACACGGCGTAGTTACCGCGTCGCAGCTCGGCCAGGCCTTCCTCACCCAACTCCTTGAAGAGCTCGGACTGCAAGGTCCGCTCGACCACCTCTTCCTGTTCCTCGGTAAGCGTGCCCTCTTTCAGCATGTTCGCCAGTTCCTGCAGATAGACGTTCGGTCCTCGGTCTGCATCGTCCACCAGTGAGAGGTCATGCCCATCCTCAGCGTTGAGCCCTACCCCGACCGGCACACCCAGTTCACGTGCCCGTTCCATGATGCGGTCGATCACGCCATCAACCTTTTCGAGCGCGGCATCGAGTTGGTTATCATTGGCGGTCTCTACCGTGAGGCCGTCCTTCGCCAAGACCGCATCCATGTCTCGCTCGACCCAATCCTGAGCCAACCCGTAATTCATAGTGCCGCCCGAGACGATGCGGGCAGTGAGATCGTCGCCGTCGATCCCTGCTTCCCGCGCATCGGACAGGATGCCCTCCAGACCCTCATCCTGCCTGGATTGCAGCGCTTCGATCAGACGCGCATCCCCTGCCCCCGGTGGATAGGGTTCGGCCAGGTCCCGCCCAAACCGCGCCCGCAGGTCTGGGTCGGGAACCATCTGCGACAGGTCGCGAATAATCGGTGCCGCTTTCACCTCAAAACTGGCGCGTGCTTCACCGTCCAGTTCCTCGGCCTTGAGCCGCAGGGCCTCGATGGTGCGCTCGGAATACTCGATCGCATCCCCGACGGTCTGGATGTCCTTCATGTCTATCTCTCCTGCGGTGAACTGGTGAACGGTATTGGTGCCAAGCCCCTTGGCCATGGCCCGCACGGCGCGGGCGAGGTGACGCTGATCCAAGCGATCCAGAAGATCGGCAAGCTTGGCATAGTCTTTGGCAAAGCCCACGACCTGGGCCTGGGCGATGGCGGATTCCTCAGGCCTCATCGCGATCTCACGCGGCAGACGCGCTTCTTCCTTGGCGCGGTAGATTTCTTCGATACCGGGAGCCTTGGCGAAGATACCGCGCTCAAGCCGCGTGGTCGCGTCCAGCATCACGCCATAGCCCTCTGCGATCTCCGCCTGTTTCTCACGCATGAGCTGCGGTGACATCACCCCCTCGGCCCAGCAGGAAAACCAGGTCCCCAGCTCGCGGCCACGATTGTTCAAAACGATATGCGCATGGCGGTGCGCGCGGTCATCATGGACCGCCAGGACGTAGTCCCACTGGTCGCCATATTCACCGCTCTCGAAGAAATGTTCCGCCCAGTCGAGCGCGATGTCGCGGACCTTGTCGGTGCTAACATCTGTCGGAAAGGACAGAAGCATGTGAGAGGTAAAGCCGAGCTTCGTGGTGCCCCGCCAGGTCTCGGCCCAGGAGTCGATAATGTTGTCCTTCTGCTCGCCTGTCAGAACCGCCGCCTCATCTAGCGGATTGGTCATCGTCGAATAGCTGAAGACCGCCTTGTCGTTGATGTAGGAGAGCTGGTTGCCGAGCGAAGCACGCGTCTTGCACCCCCCTGCCCTGATCCGCTTGAACACCGCCGCCCGGCTCTGACCGGATGCTGCCTTCGCAATGTTGCGCACCGAAAGCCGTCCAACCCGCGCAAAGCTTCGCCCCTGTCGGCGTCCTGCCAGCCGCGCTTCGATCCGCGCCTGGGCCTTGCCTCGGATACGCTCGTCTTCCCAGAGGCGGCCCATGACAGAGGTATAGAGGGAAAGCGGGTCAGCCATGTAGAGCGTTCCGGTTCTTAGTCTTCACATCATGTATCGGAGTTCGCGTTCGAGGCTTGCCGAGAGGCAGCGAAGCCCGATCCGATTTTGAACCGGAACGCTCATCAGCCTCCGCTTCAACTGGTTCGACGCCCTCGTCATCGACTACTTCCCGCAGCCCTGCCCCGCGCTGTACCTGTGCCAGATCCTTCATCGCGCCCAGTTCACGGGTCATCTTCAGCGCCAGTTCGACAAGCTCGGAGACCAGTGTCCGATCCTCTTCCGTGAGCACCGTCCGTCCCCGCCGCACCGCCTTGGCGAGAACCATCCCGGCATCGGTCAAATCGCGTGATTGACGCCAGGCCCCGACAAATCCATCGAGCCGATCCGCTGTGACATCCATGAACCCGCAGCGCGCTCGCACCACCGCTTTGAGAGCCTGACTGCGGTTGGCGAATCCCCGCACCCGCCACTCTGCATCGAAGGCAGAAAGCTCGGATTGAGACGCTCGGAAGGTGACAACCTCGGACGGATCGCGGACAGCAACACCCTCTCCGATTTCCTCCTTGGCAAGCCGCGAAACGTGCCGCACCGACACGCCGAATTCGGCTGACAAGTTCTGCGCCGCTTCGCCGGCCTGGAACCGCCCGGCAATCTCGATCCGCTGTTCGATCGTCAGGTTTTTGCGCGAACGCTTCACTTCAGACCCCTCGGACAAAATGTGTATACATTTGCCATATCCTGCCAATGTCTATTCTTACTACGTTTTATATATTTCTTACCTTCATGTCAATTTGTCTTTACCTGAAACAGGGTGAGTCTGGGAGTCGAATGAGCGTTTCAGAATACCCTCAGGGTCCAATCCTTGCTGACCGAATTGGCCTTATTTAACTCGGGTAACACGCAGTTTCAGAAGCCACCGGCTCCGTCTGAGGCACGCGTAAAACTAGGGGCAACAGGCAAAGAAAAAGGCCACCCGAAACGGGTGACTTTTAGGTTCCAAGACAGCTTTCAGGTGCTAGTCAGGCGATGACCCCGTCGTGATCCGTGAGCACCATGCCTTCCGTGACACCGACAAAGAGCGGTGTGATCTGGTACTCGTCCTCCGCGTTTTCCGGCGGCGTCACGGCAACAATCGCAACCGCAGGTACTCCGTCGAGGAAACAGGAAAACATAGCGAAATTGTCGTGCTCTCCCGAAGTCAGCGCCTAAAAGGCGCTGATATGTTCAGGACACATGTTGGTGCTCATGTGACGATCCCTCCAGCTTCGCGAGCACGTTCGGCATAGGAGCTGAGTGGCGCGTCGGCTTTGAAGTGGAGATCCCGCTCGATCGGTAGGCCTAGACGGCCGCGATGCGCCTTGAGGACGCTGAGCCGAACTGAACCCAGTTCCGGATAGCCAAGGCCAAGATCGCACAATCCGAAACAGATATCCGGATCGTCGGGATCGGTTTCGCTCAGGAGCCAGGTGGCGCCGCCGTCTGGAGTGAAGAGTTTGACCACCGGGGGATGGTCGATGGTGTCCTCGCCAGCTTCGATGCGGGTCTGGTTTTCTCGGCCATTGGCGGCAAGCTGGTCGAGGATGGCTTGGGGCAGAAGTTCCATTGTGTCCGTCCTTCGTATGAGATGTCGGTGAGGTTGACGGGAGGGGCGCGAGGCCCCTCCCCGGCCGGGTCACTCGGTGACCTGGCCGTCGTCGCTGTCGGCTTTGGGCTCGAAGAGGACGAGCTCACCATTCACCGGGGTTGCGAAGAGCTGGATGGTCATGAAGGACTTGGCGCCTTCGGTCTGCGGGAAGGCGACGCCCACCTTGTGGAAGCGAGTCTTGCCATCCTTGCCGGTGTCGGGGGTGGTGACGGTGTAGTACTTGGTCATATCGGTTCTCCTTCGTTATCGATGCAAACGGGAGACCGTGACTGCCCGGGCCGGCTGTCAGGCTGAACTTTGGGTCGCGAGGAATGGGCGCGAAGCGCACAGGGGAAAGTTCTGCTTGAAGGGAGTGGCTGAAAGCCACGACCGCCAGACGGACCAGGTCACGGAGATTGCATCAGGAAGAAAACGAAAGGAGAACCGAGGTGGCCGGGCAACGTGCCGATCACGCCTGAGCGCAAAAGGATCGGATACGTCCACAATGGATGGCGCCCGACGATAGATGAACCTGCCACGACCGGAATGACATGTCCCCACGCAACCTGATATGGCGGGGCATGATCAAGCTTCGACCCATTGCCGATGACGACCTTGTCTTGAACCAGTCCCGACTGTTGAAGGCCATGGAGCTCACCTCCGCCTATGCCGACACAAACGGCGGGATTGGGCTGACACAGACGAAAGCTCTCGACAGGAAATTCGGCCGTTGCCATCCGGCTGGGGCTCAGCCAAGTTCATCTAAAACAATGAAATAGTGCCTGAACGCACGTAACGGCTTAAGAAATTGGTTAAACAAAATGCTTGAAATCATCAGCTTTCAACAAGCGATAGAAGCCACAAAAGGCGAAGATAAGGCTCTTCTGATCGGCAACGGCTTTTCTGCGCAGTATTTCAACTACGCGAACCTTCTGACGGAGGCGCAGCTGGAAGACGGCAGCCCCGTAAAAGCACTGTTTGAACAACTTGGCACAGTAGATTTCGAAGCGGTTATCAGGGCTCTCGAGGACGCATCCATTGTCGAGCGGGCCTATGGCAACGAAGTTCATGCCAATGAACTCGAGGCCGACGCTCAAAAGGTAAGGGAGGCCCTCGTCAATGCCGTCAACGCGACACATCCCGCCCATCGGGAAGACCTCGAATTCCAGTATGAAAGCGCGGCAGCGTTTCTGAAGCACTTTAGCAAAGGCCGAGTCTTCACGCTAAACTATGACCTACTGCTCTATTGGGTGAATTTGGAAAAAAGCCTGCTAACTGACGGGTTTGGCCTTGGCGAAGACGTAGACGATGGCCGTTTCAAAGGCCCTTTCCAAGAAGGTGCATACTGCCGAACTTTCAACCTACATGGCGGTTTACACCTTTTTCAAGACGGAGTCGGAGATGTCTACAAAGCTCTGAACGATGGCGATGGAGTCATAGCGAACATCACGCACGAGATTGCAAAAAACGGGCGGCTTCCTCTCTATGTAGCCGAGGGCACTTCAACATCGAAGCTGCGCAAGATCAACTCCGTCGAGTATCTCCGCCATTGCTATCGCGCACTGCAGGAAACCACTGCCGCCGTTTTCGTGTTCGGGCACAGCGCAGATTCGAACGACGCCCATATTTATCATGCAATTTTCGGATCAAAGGCTAAGCACGTCTATTTCGGCGTCTTCCAACCAAACGACGAAAAGGTCACGGCTTTGGATGCCGAACTGGCAAAATACAAAAAGCTCGGAGGGGATGGCGTCCACTACAGCTTCTTTGACTCTGAGACCGCGCAGGTCTGGGATGGACCGCCGGAGGAATAAGATGCGGACTGACGATCATGCTGTCGGAGAATTCCTGGCTGACGGACGCTGGTTCTTGCGCGCCCTGATTGGTGTGACTCCATCGTTGCGCATGCCGACGTTGGACATCATTGCTGCTAGTGTTTGCAGTCTGTGCGCCACACAATGCCTAACCAGCCCGAATTGAGGTCGCCTAAGCGGCGACCTCATCCGTGTTTGGCTGCAGCCCATGCAGGTAATCGACCGCTTTCTGCGCGTGAGCAGCTGCCTGGAAGATGAACCGCCTGTCGTTGCGAAGACCGGTCAACCAATGCGCAATGTAGGCGGCGTGTTCGTCACGCGGTTCCGGAGACAGGCCCAGATCAGCAGCCAGAAACGCGGCTCCAAGTTCAGCGATGAGCTCTTCCTGGGCATAACCTTCGTCGCCCCAGCGTTTGCGACCGAAACTGCGGTCAAGGCGCTTGGGGTGGCGAGTCCAATGGGTCTTATGCCGACATCGGCATAAGGGTCATAATGCCGATGTTCGGATTATGCCGCGCCGATCTTTGCAACCTGTTGCGGTATTGGAAGACCGGCGCGGCGTGTCAGCATAATTCAGAGCGCTTCGAGGAATGCCAGCAACTCGTCACCCGGCCGATACCGTCCGTTTTTGCCGTCGACCGGTTTCGTCAGCGCCATCGCTCTTTCTTTCAGTTCGATGTCGGCATGGATGTAGACCTGCGTCGTCTCGACCGATTCATGGCCCAGCCAGAGAGCAATGATTGTTCGGTCCACGCCGCTCTGCAGAAGCTGCATCGCGGCAGTGTGGCGCAGAACATGGGGCGTGACGCGCTTCAATCTGAACGTCGCGTTGTTCGAGGCGGCGGTGGCCGCATGCTTTCGAACGATCCGTTCAACCGCATCCCGGCTCAAAGGCATGCCACGGATTGTCGCGAACAGCGGATCATTGGGTTCGGTGCCGATTTGGGCGAGCCATGCTTTCAATGCATCCCTACTGTCTGCGCGCAGCGGCGTCGCGCGTTCCTTTCGGCCTTTGCCCATGCATCTCAGATGCGGCCCTGTGCCGAGTTCAACATCCCTGACGCGCAGGCCGATCACCTCTGATACACGAAGGCCCGTCTGAAGCATCGTGAGGAGCAGCAGCCGATCTCGCCGACCAAACCAGGTCGACTGATCAGGTGCCTTCAGCAAGGCCTCCATTTCATCCCGCGTTAGGAAGTCCACCACGCGTTTTTCGTGCCGCTTGGACGGCATCGCCAGCACCTTCTGGCAATGATGCAGCAAATGGGGTTCACAACCCGCGACGTATTTGAAGAACGAGCGAATGGCCGCGAGGCGCGTGTTCCGGCTTCGCGCGCTGTTGCCGCGTTCCTCCTCGCAGAAGGTCAAGAACCGCCCGACGATGTCTGCATCGATATGAGCCACGTGCAGATCAGTCGGCGGTAGCCTGGTCTCTGCTGCCGCGTATTTCAGCAAGAGCCTGAAGGTATCGCGATAGCTGGCAATCGTGTTCGGGCTGGCCTGCATCTGGGTCAACAGCCGCTCGGTGAAGAACCGCTGCACGTAGACGGGCAAGGGATAGGTCGCGATCATGATGTGCCCTCCAGAACCCGTCGTTCAGCTCGCGCCGCCGCCAACTGCATCAGCTCGGGCACGGCTTCGATGTACCAGAATGTGTGCTTTGGTTCAGAATGGCCGAGGTAGGTGCTGAGCTTGTACATCTCGGCTTCGATGTCCCGGCCATCCCGGAACCAGTCCAGGATGGTGTGGACAGCAAATGTGTGCCGCAAATCATGGATGCGCGGCCCATGGCCGTGGCGGTTGAAGGCTTGCGGTGATCGAAGGCCGATATTTCGGCTGACCTGCGCGAAGTTGTAGCGTGCGCCGCAATCTCCCGCCGGTTCGCCATCTTCTTTGATGAAGAACCGGGGTGACTGACGCACGATCAACCGATCCCGCAACTCGGCATATCGGGCGAGCTGATGGGCGGTGTCGCCATTGATCGGAAGCTGCCGGTCCCTGCCATTCTTCGTGTTCCGGAGCGTGAGCACAGCACGCTGCAAATCAACGTCATGGCGATCCAGAGACAAGGCTTCATTCACACGCATCCCCGTCACCGCGATCAAGCCGAACAGGGTTTGCCATAGAGCAGCCCGGAGGCCATATGGTGACGGCAGTCGACCGGCCTCCGCGACAATATCTGCAATCTGCCTGGGCGCGTAGATATACGGCATCCGCCTTCGATAGCGCCCTGTGACGAGTTGGCTGGACGGGATTTCGGTCCGATCATCGTGCTCCGCAAGCCAGAAGGCGAACCGGCGGACCATACCAAGGCGATTAGACCACGTGTTGTTGTCGGCGTTTCCGTAGTTCGACTTCCAATCAAGGAACAACGGCGTCGAGATCCGATCAAACCCGTTTTCATCGCCAAAAGTCGTGAACTTGCGCAGAACCCGTTCATCAAAGGTGAGGTCAAATCCCATCGAGCGTCGCATGGCCAGATATTCGTCAAGTCGTCGGGAAAGCGTCTTCATTGGGCATCTCCCGAGGTTGGCCAGGGCCGCGAGATCGAGCGCAGGGCATCCACGTCGTATTGCGCATAGATGGTCGTGGTCATCGCGGATCGGTGACGTAGCACATCTCCGATCTCGGCAAGCGAAGCGCCCTTCCGCAGCATGTCGGTGGCCAGACTGTGCCGGAGGATGTGTGTGCCGATATAGGCTTGTGGCGGGCTGATACCGGTCGCGTCATAGGCATCCCGCAGTATCCAACGAAGGATTTGAGCGTCTTTGAACTTCTTGAACGGCGGTTTTGCAGAGACGAACAACGCCCGATCCGGCCCCCGGCGTTCATTCTTTATGTAATCGACTATCGCCTCGCCAACCTCCACCGGCAGTGGCATCCGGTCGTGAAGCTGTCTTTTGCCCCGGATCAGGATTTCACCGGCGCGCCAGTCGATGTCGTCCAGCTCTATCGCCGTCACTTCCGGTGCCCGAAGACCGAGCCGGGCGATCAGCATCAGCATTGCATAGTTGCGCCGACCCGTCTTCTCGTGATTGCGAACCACCTCGATGAGACGGTTGACCTCTTCAGGCTCAAGATATCTCGGAATGCCGGTCGGCTTCGGTTGTCGCGCCTTTGGCACGGCGTTGCTCAGATTGCGCTCGGTTTTGCCGCTCCAGAACAGGAACTGGAACAGGTTGCGAAGATGCGACGGGCCGGTCTTGTCACGCGGCGCGTTTTGCTCCTTCCGCAACCAAAGTATGAACCCCGTGATGTCGTCAGGCCTTATGGTGTTGAGATCGCCCAGACCGGCACCAAACTTGGCGGTCAGGAACCGGTCATAAAACCGAAGGCAGTGATAGATGGTGTCCTCGGACAGGCCGCGCTGGACGCGGAGATAGGTTTCGTATTCCCGTTTCAGACAAGCCCTTGGCGACATGTCCCGCGGCGGGTCGGAGCGCGGTGGCGCGCCCGCGTTTTCAATCAGGTAATCCCAGAACCGATTGATGCGGTATCGACAGTACTTTTTGTCCTTCACAGAAGCGGCGTCGATAATCGGCACCATCAGTTGGTCCATGCGATCTTCGGTCAAGTCAGCGGGGCCGAGGTTTGCCTTCAGCATCGCAGTCAAAAGCGCTTCGGCTGTGGTCCTGTATTGTTTGATAGAGTGGCGGCTGTACCCCTGATCCTGGATCTGTGAAGCAAAGCGCTCCGCGCGATCTGGTCCGATGTTATTTTCCATAAGTATTTCCTTCACTTGGTTGGTTGAAGGCTGTGCTTATGGCAGAGGACGGGTGTGTATGGCCCTGTCCGAAATGTGCACATGGCGGTTTTCCAGATCGGACTTCCTTAGTTTGAAAGACAGGCGTTCTCTACGACAGTCTTATGCAGCCTGAAAACGCAAGAAACCCGAGCAAATAGGCAATCGCCAGCAGAAACGCGGCATAATCAGAACATCGGCATTATGCGTGACCTCGTGACAGAGCGTCGCCGTGTAGTGCTGCGCGGAAATGAACGCGGACACGGGCGGCATCTGGATCCGATCCTCCGACGGGATATAGCACGCCCTTGCACCGCCATGCGTGACATTGGCCCCGACCGCTTGGAAGAATGCATCAACTTCCGGAAGGGGACGCGTGCCAAGATCCTCCTGCACCTCGGGGTGGTTGTAGAATTCTTCCGGCAAACCTTCGATCTGGTCGGCGTTGAAGACGCGATAGGCGCGGGCGTAGGGGATCGCGACTGCCTCACCGTCGTCATTCTCGCGCTCGACGGTCCCGTATTTCACCACCGTCGATGATTTCTGACCCGTGCGCACATGTGCGCCAAGGTCCTTGGCCTGTTTGAAGGTGAACCAGTGCGCCGAGCCGAACCCGTTTGCGTGGGCGGCAAGCCAGAGCATCAGCACATTGATCCCCCGATAGGGTTCGCCATTCGCCCGCAGCGGGAAGGTCCCGCCCTGCTCGCCACCGGACCAAGGCTTGCGCCACGGCGAAACGCCCGCCTCCATCGCCTCGATGATCTGGTTGGTGACGTGCTGGTAGATGTCGAAATCCGATTTAGCCATTTGTGGCCTCCTGACTGGTGGGACGGGGAGGCTTGGTGCCCTCCTTCCGCCGATGGGCTGCGCCTCGGCCACCTGATCCGACCGAAAACGCATGTTTTCGGCGGAACAGAGTGGGAGAGGGCGAAGCCCGACCCACGGGCCTGAACCGGACAGTCAAAGGATCGGAGACGAGGTTGGTGCGGCCCGCAGGCCGGAGGCCGAGGACACGGTCCTCGTCGGAGACGACGCGCCTGCGCGGCGCTTGTCTTTTGACTTTCCGGGGCAGGTCTGTTGGGCGGACCAGATCAAAGGAAACTGCCAGGGCTGGGGTGAGCGGGCGCCGGCCCGTCGATCCCCTGCCCTGACCTCTGAGGACACGTGACCCGCGCAATCCGCGCGGGTCTCTTCTGATCTTTGCGAGCAGTCCAAATGGACGGGGCCGCCGAGGGCCATCAGCCCTCCTCCGGCGGCCGATTCAGGTTGCGGGAATAGCTGACCTCGACCTTCAGGAAGCCAGGGACGCTGAGCGCGACCGAGATCTTGAGGGTCGCCTTTGTGGCAAGGCTTCGCAGGATTGAGCGCAGACGGGCGATGATCTTGTTCATTGTGTGCTCCTTTCGGTGATGGATGATTTCGGGAGATCACCGCAACGGCCCAGAGCGGACGGGTGCACCGCCTGCGGTCGCAACGAAGCGCAGCGCAGTGGAGAAGGGCTTGCCCTTGCACCGGGCCGTGGCCGGCGCATGCTCTCCCAATCAAATCGCCACACCGCGAAGGCGCTTGCGCACATTGACGGATGCCCGAACCTGCGCGTTCCTTCCTGCGTGGCCTTACCACCCCAAACCGACCGCGAAATGCGGGCCAGACCTTTGGCCGAGACGGAGGCCCCTGAGCGACCATTCGGCCGCGCTGAGGGCTGGCTCGGAGAGACGGACCGCAGCGCTCTCGGCCGAAGGGAGCTCGGGGGTGTCCGGCTCGGGGTGGAGGCCGGCGCCGCCGGCCGGAACCTCGGCACGCGGTCCCGCGCCTGCGCGGGATTGGCCCAGACCCAACGTCCCGCCACGGTTTCCCACAGGCCCCTCTCTCGATACTTGGGGTCTCGTTCGGGGCCTGCTCCGGCCTGAAACTCCGCTCCCAAGGTCGCTCCATTCCAGGCTGGAAAACCGCTCGCCCCCAACCCGGCGTCGCACATCGACCCGTCGGAGATTTGGAGCTGAATTGCAGTCGCAGCGCGCCCTCCAAACGAGGAATTCGCGCAAAAGCTGATCTTCAACCGTTACCCGGGGCTGGGACACATTCAAAAACATATCGACTTTCAGTGGCTTGCCCTGACGCTGATTGGCGTCTTTCCGCGCAACGATGGAACAGCAAGGTTCAACCTCAGACTGTTTCAAAGTAGCAATTCCGGGCTCGGCTCTTGGTGGTGAATGCCCACGATGACCGCTTTTCGCGACTGTCTCAGTGAGGCCGCGAAGACCGGCGTCATGGACTTCTGACCGAGAGCCAGCGTGACGTTCTCAGCCAACCGCTTCTTCCCGAGCGGCGAGCCGACACGACCCGTTGCGCCGCCGGGCACCCAACCTGTGGCACGACACAGACGAACCAAGAAGGAGGTATAAATGGACCAATCGAGCGAGGCTGTCCGACAACCGAAGCGCGCCCTGCTACTCGGCAACAGGGTGCGCCAGTTCATCAAACGCGGGGGCCGCCTGCGCTACGAACCCCATAAGGACCCCACGAACGGCAAGACCGTCTGGGTCGTCATGGGCGTCTTCCCTGACAAGACGGAAGAGCCGGTGTTCACGACGTCGTCTGGCGAGCACAAGCACTTCCGCTCGGCCGATGCCATGATCCAATATCACAGCCAGATGTGCCCGGATGAGGATGTGCTGATCGTTCCGATGCCCACGAGCCATTAGCTCACGGATTGGAATGGCCCCTCCTGGGGCCATTTCGCCGCGTTAGCGGCTCCCGCGCGGA
Source organism: Sedimentitalea sp. XS_ASV28 (assembly GCF_041224545.1). Classification (NCBI taxonomy): domain Bacteria; kingdom Pseudomonadati; phylum Pseudomonadota; class Alphaproteobacteria; order Rhodobacterales; family Paracoccaceae; genus Sedimentitalea; species Sedimentitalea sp. XS_ASV28. The sequence goes on from NZ_JBGFGP010000145.1 coordinate 21,155, forward strand.
CAGCGCCAGTCCTGCCGGGGCAGGGCCTCGTGTCCTGACACGGCAGGACACCAAAAGGGCCGCCTCAAACGAAACGGCCCCGCCGAAGCAGGGCCGGAAGGAAGGGCCGCCTGAAGGCGACCCTCTCTCGGTCATTCATCCGATGCCTTCTTCGCCGGATCGGCAACCCGCATCACGGTCAGTCCCTTCGCCTCGGCCTTCTGCCCGAGGTTCAGCGCCACTCCGTTGCCACCGAAGAGCACAACACCCGTCGCGGCGAACTTGTCGTCGAGCATCTCATCGTTGCACTTGAACGGAGCCGCCCGGCCGTGCGCGGACCAGCGCGGATCGAAGCGCGCCTGCGCGACGCCGCGCGCCCGCGCCCACCGTGCCGCGATCATCTCGGCACCATGCTTGCCGCCCTTGTGGCAGAGGAAGATCTCCTGATTGCGGTTCTGCCGGATCCGATCCCGAACCTTGTCAAGCGTGTTGAAGATGACGTCGATATCGGTCCAGTCAGTAGCGCCCGAGACGATCAGGGGCACCCCCTCGACCTTCGACTTCGTAGCCGTTTCGCGATCATGCTGTTCCAGGAGCTGCTGGGCCTCGAAGACCGCCCCGGTCTCCTGCGCCCGGACGCTCGCCCGCGAGCCTGCAGCCGGGATGAAGGCATGGCCGGTCTCGACCTCGTAGCATTCCGCCGCCGCCTCGGCCATCGTCTCGACGGCTCCGACGATTTCCCTCAGCTGCAGGAAGCGGACCTGGGCCTCTTCCAGCGCGGTCTCCGCGATCTCCGATCCGTCGTGCGATTTTGCGAGTGCTCCGATCTTATCGGCGGTGCGGTCAAGCTCCTTGCCGAGGGCGACCTTGCGGCGCTGCAGGATCGTGGCGAACCCATGCGCGAGCGGTTCGATCTCGCCCTCGAGCCCGGTGCCGCGCAGCTGCCCGAGCAGCGCCTCGAAGGTCTCTCGGGTGATGCTGTCCTTCAGAATGTCATCTTCGGGGATCGGCAGGACGGCACCCTTCTCCGTCAGCCCGAAGAGTTCGATGGTCTCGTAGGCGGTTGCGTTGTCGTAAGCCATGTCGGTATCTCCAGATGGTTGTGGAGCCACCACGTGAGTGTGGGGGCATGGCCGTACGTCTGGTTCACCGAATCTGTCCGGGTCAGGGACGGCGAAGCCGCCGGCTTGCCGGGCGCAAAAGTTTTCCGGGCGCGCCGACAACCACGGGCGCGCCGTCGACCACTGGGCTGACACCTCCGCGCTCACCGCCCTTGCCGAAAAGTTTTGCGATCCTTGAGGCGGGCTGATTTGGGGGCCATCCGGAGGATATGCTTCCGCGCTCATGTGTGTGTGTTTGACGGTAGGTTTGCCCGACACGAGCAGGCAAACGCCGCGACCGGACGCGGGAGACGGATGAAGTGGAGGGATGGTTTTGGCCTCTGGGCAAAACAGACCGGAGCGCAATCCGTCGGAGCGGCCGGGGAGCGACGTGCTCGCGAGGCGGGCAAACCGGGGATCTGGGCGCGACGCCGCGGTGAGGCCGCATGGCCGAATGCGCGATCGGCCAAGGGCCGATATCTCCCCTGCGACACGCGAAGCCGAGAAGGGGAGGCCGTCAGGCATCTGGCGCCACGTTTGGAGCGACGACCGTCGCTCGCATTTTATGCCGAGCCTGTTGCGATTGCCCAAGCAGGCCAAGCAGGCCAAGCAATGCAAGAGCCGAACAGAGTGGAAGGGGTATGCGCCATGACACCGAAGTGGCCTGAAATAACGGAGGGCCATCAGGATGGTTTTACATTGCACTGTCCTATTCTTCATATGCATTGCATCTGGCCGGACGACCATGCCGAAACGGATGTTCACTGCGGCGGGCGCGAGCGTCGACAGTGCGGACAAAGCGGAAGTTCGTCTCAGAGGACCCTGGCCACGAGTGGCCTGGCACTTGACCCAACGTTCTGCCGCTGACATCGACGTTCGTGACGAATAACATTTTCCGCGTCGCCCTGCGCCCATCAATGAAAGGCCGTAGCCTTGCTCAGCGCCACTCATGTCGATCAATTGTGTGAACTTCTGCGCCGTGTCGGAGACGAGGAGTTACTTCCCAGGTTTCGGGCACAAGTCCCGAACCCTGTTCACGAAAAGACCTCGTCCTTCGACGTGTTCAGTGAAGCCGACGAAGCTGCCGAGGATCGCATTTCGGAAGCGATTGCCGTCATGTTCCCAGATGCGTTGATCGTAGGCGAGGAACGAACCGGCAATGCACCGGGAACCATAGAGAAGTTGGCTGATGCGCCAATCGCCTTCCTGATCGACCCAATTGACGGAACGAAGAATTTCACATCGGGGCTACCCCTCTTCGGAGCGATGATCGCAGCGGTATCCAAAGGGGAGATCGTGTTCGCGGCAATTCACGAACCCATCACTGGAGGGACGGCAACTGCACTCCGCGGGGCGGGCGCGTGGCTTCGACAATCAGAATGTGATGACCAGCGTCTCAGGGTCGCCTTGCCCTGCGAGCCGGCCCGAATGAACATCGTTGCCGGAACGAACTTCCTGCCTCCCGAGCTTCGCCCGGTCGTCCAGAAGAACTTGTCGAAATTCGCTATGAACTTCTGGCTGCGTTGTGCGGCGCACGAGTACAGACTCGCCGCGAGCGGGAACTGCGAATTGTTGGTCTACAACAAGCTGATGCCGTGGGATCACGCCGCCGGGTGGCTTTTGCATCAGGAAGCTGGTGGCTTCAGCGCGCATTTCGATGGCTCCCATTACAAGCCCTTCCACACCACAGGGGGCTTGATTTGCGCCACCGATCAAGACAGCTGGCATGCTGCGAGAGACTGCCTTTTCGGCTCCCTCTGATTGGTTCTTGAATGCGCCTGTTGCTCTCCCGAACGTCGTGAATGGGCTCGCTGCCGACCTTCGCCGCACGCTGCCTGAACGGCGGCTTCGGCGCTAACGAGACAATCTCGGCGCGGAGTCGAGCTTCCGCTCCCCTGTGCAACCCGCCAACCAAGGCCTGAAACGCCCGCGACCCTAATCGCCCAACATCCCAGCCGCGCGCATGCTGAACGCGGCCTGTTCCCGCCCGAAGCCGACGATGAGGTGATCGTGGACGGTGATGCTCATCACCCTGCAGGCGTCAACGATCTTCTGTGTCATGTCGATATCGGCCTGGCTTGGCTGCGGATCGCCGGAGGGGTGATTGTGACAGAGGATGAGAGCAGAAGCATCAAGCACGAGAGCCGAACGCAGGACCTCGCTGACATAGACCGGGACGTGATCGATGCTGCCCCGTGACATGATCTTGTCACGGATCAGCTTGTTCTTCCGGTCCAACAGCAGCACCCGGAACACCTCGACCCGTTCGCGGACGGCGTTCAGAGCCAGGTAGTCGGTCAGCATCGTCCAGGATTGCAGCACGGCCGTGGCCCGAACATGCCTGCGCAGGATAACGCGCGCGGCGTCGATGGTCTCGATTTCGGCCTCGGAGAAACCCGGCGCGGGCGGATCGGTTATGTCGATCAGGTCATGTCGTGTCATATCGTTTCCAATGGTTTGAGAGTGGCGCGGCGGGCGGCGTTCAGAGCACGCTGGCGATGACGAGGCCGGATTTCATGGAAGCGCGGCCGCAGGCCTCGCAGAAGCCGGCGCGCTGATCTGGTTCGAGATCGGCGGTGTGATCGCAATCGGACGCCACGCAGATCGCGGGCACGACGCTGCCGAGCGTATGGTCTTCCAGAAAGTCCGCGACCTCGGCGTAGCCTTCGGCCTCGGCGAGCGTGACCAGCTTGGGATGGGCGAGATTGAACATGTGTCTATTCCTTTGATGGGGAGAAACGAAAAGAGGGGAGCCGCGCTCCCGCGGCGCCCCTCACGGGACCTGCCTCTTGGGGTAAGAGGCACGGGTGACAGGCGCCCCGGTTCCCCGAGGCGCCCTCGCGCAGCGGTAATGCTGCGCGTCAGCCCACCAGGGCGAGAGCGGTGTTGTCCGACCGCTCCTGGCCAACGCCCTCGACGAAGGGGATGATCGAGAAGGTCTGGCCACCGCGCTGCCCCTCGTTCTGCACCGCGTTCACCCGCAAATCACCATCGGGCGTGTTGATGAGGAGCGAGACGTAGTCGTTCCCGGTGCGATTGCTCTTCGCCATCCAGGCCGAGCCGACGCGGATCGGGTGGCCCTTGGGCGAGCTGACCTCGATGCGGTAGTCGGGGTGGGTCTCCTCGGTCTTGAACGCGTTCTCGATCAGCATGAAGTCGAGATCGAACATCATGTTGGCGACGTATCCGGCAAAGGCGTTGTCCGCATCCATCGCCGTCAGCTCACCCGAGATGGATCCGGATTTCATGGTGCTGTTCGAGACCAACGAGATGATCTCATACTCGTCGCTCTGCGCCTCCCGCGCCTCCTTGCTCTGCACCGCATTGACGCGGAACGGGCCGAGGCCCACGTCGATCTGCATCGCGAGGTAGGGGTTGCCGGTGGTATTGCCGATCTCGTTCCAGGCCGTGCCGATGCGCACCTTGCGCCCGGACTTGTTGACGGCCGTCACGTCGAAATCCGGGCTCCGCTCGGACATCTTGGTCCGGGCCTCAAGCTGGATCGCGATGTCGAACCGGGTGGAGTGGATCATGCCAGTGAAGGCTGCGGCTGCGGTGTCGGCGGTTTTGGTCAGGGTTCCTGCGAACATGGGTCTTCTCCTTGGGTATACCGCTGCCCGGCTTCTTGCCTGAGCGCGCGGGATTGCTTTTCCGACCCCTCATGGGATCGCAAAAACCCAAAGCCTCCTTTCCTTTCTCTCCTGCCCGTCAGCCCGTCCCGGCGTCAGGATGGCCCTCCGACGTCGCCCCTCGCACCTCCCTTCCCTGCTCCCCGTCTGCGCCACGCGTGGACACCGATATGAAGAAGTCGGCCTCGGCCCCGTTCAAACGACGGCCACTCCGGTCGGTCAGACCGATGGTGCTGCCGTTCGGCAGATAGGTGATGAGGTATTGGCCGAGGGCATCGCGATGCACCCGGTAGCCTTCGTTCGCCCAATGGACGGATTTGCCGGCATCCACGGCGGCCTTGATCTGCGTGACGTTCATGTTGATCTCCAGTTCCAGTTTTGACCGCGGCAACGCGGCGCGCGGCCAGCGACGCCGCCGCCCACGTCCGATAGATCGGCACCGCTTAGGCGGCGCGATCTGCCGCCCTCGGAGAGCCCGCCCCCACGATCCGGGCGAGGATCGCGGCGGTCTCGACACCCTCCCCGTGCGGCACGAAAACCCGGAGCTGGTAGGCGATGATCTCGGTAAAACAGCCCAGAGCTTTCAGCCCGTCGATCGCACCCCGGTCCGCTCCGTCGATCTCGAGACGGGCCGCGCCCGCTACCCGGCGGCGGGTGAGCGTGAGGCCCCGGCCCAGATCGACCGGCGTGGTGGAACCGAGCGCCGCCGTCAGCATCTCCTGCGGGGTCTTCGGTGTGCCCAGCATGAACCGGGCACGCAGCGCGGCCGCACCGTCTTCGCTGACGGTCCGGCCGATCATGCTGCCCTGCCCTTCCGGCGTGACCCGGTAGATGCGCTCGTTGCCCGAGGGGATGTCCTTCCAGATCGGCAGCAGCAGCCCGGTGAGGAGATAGAGCTTCGTCGTGATGGTTTTCGGCAGGCTGTCGGCCTCCGCATCCCAGAGACGCAGGAACTCGGGACGCGCGATGTCCTCCCAGGCCGAAGCCTGGTACTTCCCCTCCTCGACATAGGTCGATCCAGTCGGCCGCGTGACCTTGCGCATCAGCGTGACGGTCTCCTCGTCATAGATCTGCATGGGCCGCGACGAGATCAGCGCCACACGCCCCGAGGCGCTATTGACCATCGGCAGCTTGTCGTGGTTTCGGTTCATCGCGTCATCCCCCGCGAGGACATGGACGGGGTCCGTCACCTCGAGCCCGATGATCCGCGTCACCGCCCCGGAGCGCGGGCAGGTCCAGAGATCCTCCGCCGAGACCTGCTCGATCCTTTCTCCGCGCAGGGTCTCGACCCCAAGATCGAGCGTGCCTGCGGCCCGCGCCCGTTCGGTCTGATCGGCAATCCGGGTCATGAACTCGGCGAAGAGCGCGTTCTGCATATGGATCGGCAGCGCCAGCACTCGGTTCAGGAAGCGCTGGATGGGCGGCAACTCTTCCAGCAGAACCCCGTCCTGATCAATCAGCCGAAGCGCGGTCCAGTCCGCGAACCGCTCGTAGCTCATCGCCCCGGCACGGCCGGCGGCCAGGTCGGCGTAATAGCCACGGAGTGCGGCCCGCGCGATCGGGCTTTCGAGATTGTCCTCCTCGCGGAACATGCCCTGCGCGCCGGTCTCGCGCTGCCCCTTGGTGAGCGCCCCCAATTGGTCGAGCCGCCGGGCGATCGTGGAGGTGAAGCGCTTCTCGCCATGGACATCCGAGGTGCAGACCCGGAAGAACGGTGCACTGACCTGAGCCGAGCGATGTGTGCGGCCGAGCCCCTGGATCGCCGCATCGGCCCGCCAGCCGGGCTCCAGCAGGTAGTGCCGCCGCCGTTTCTGGTTCTTCGCTGATCTCGCCGCATGGTACGACCGGCCCGTGCCACCGGCGTCCGAGAAGATCAGGACGTCCTTCTCGCCTTCCATGAAGGCCCGGGTTTCCGAGGAATTGCTGCTGGCGGACCGCTTCTCGATGAAGAGCGCGCCGTCCCGGGATTTCAGCGGCCGGACCGAGCGCCCCGTCACCTCGGCCACCGCCTCGTCTCCGAGGGCCCAGAGGATCTGATCAAGCGCCGAGGGGATGGGAGCCAGGGCCATCAACTCCATCATCACCGCATCGCGCAGGGCTTCGGCCTCGCGCGAAACGACCAGAGCGCCATCCGCGTCGCGAAGCGGCTCCGCCACGACATTCCCGTCGATCTCGACGAGTTTCTGGGCGTGGATCGGAAAAGCCTGTTCGAGGTAGCCCAGCACATAGTCGCGCGGGGTAAGCCCGCCTTGTGTCAACTCATCCTCGGGGTCCATCGCCTCCAGACGCCGCTTCAGCAGGCTCTCGCCGGTGGAAACCACCTGGATGACGCAGGCATATCCCTCCGCCAGATCCTCGCCGATCGCGCGGATGATGGTCGGTGCCTTCATGCCGAGGAGCAGGTGGTTGAAGAAGCGCTGCTTGGTGCTCTCGAACCGTGACTTCGCTGCAGACCGCGCCGCAGAGGCGTTCGTCTGACCGGAGGCATCGTTGACGCCGGTCGCGGTCAGCGCTGCCTCGAGATTGTGATGGATTGTCCGGAAGGCACCGGCATAGGCGTCGTAGATCGCGATCTGGGAGGGCGTCAGCGCATGTTCGAGCACGTCATACTCCACACCGTCGAAGCTGAGCGCCCGCGCCGTGTAGAAACCGAGCGTCTTAAGGTCGCGCGCCACCACCTCCATCGCCGCCACCCCGCCGGCCTCCATCGCGGAGACAAAGCTCTCGCGGCTCGGGAAAGGATATTCCGGCCCCTGGCCCCAGAGACCAAGGCGGGAGGCATAGGCCAGATTGTGCACGCTCGTGGCCCCGGTCGCCGAGACGTAGAAGACCCGTGCCCGGGGCACTGCCATCTGCAAGCGCAGCCCGGCGAGACCCTGCTGGGAGGGTTTGACGCCCCTGCCCGCCTCAGACCCGGCGGCGTTCTGCATGGCATGTGCCTCGTCGAAGGCCAGCACGCCGTCGAACCCCTCGCCCATCCAGTCGAGGATCTGGCCAAGGCGCGTCGTCCCACATTTGCCCGCCGAGCGCAGCGTCGCATATGTGACGAAGAGGATGCCGTCGCCCATGGATATCGGCTGGTCGGGCTTCCATTTCGAGAGCGGCTGAATATCAGCGGGCGAGCCGCCGAGATCGGTCCAGTCGCGGATCGCGTCTTCGATGAGCGTGGCGGATTTGGAGATCCAGACCGCCTTGCGCCGTCCCGCGAGCCAGTTGACCAGGATGAGCCCGGCGCATTCCCGGCCCTTGCCGCACCCCGTCCCGTCGCCGAGGAAATAGCCGAGGCGATAGGCCCGTGCGTCCGGATCATCGTCGGCGCGGGCCATCCGGGTCTGGTCTTCGTCGATCGTGAACCTGCCCGGCAGATCGCGTTCATGCGCGTCGTTTGCCATGACGATGGTCTCGAGCTGGGCCTCGGAGAGCTGACCCTCCTCGATCAGGCGACCGGGTAGGCGCGGGCCGTCGGCGGCCTCTCTCGACGGCACCGGCGGGGCCACCGAGGCCATGGCGATACTCTCGACCAGCGGGGTGGGATGTTCCTGCGCGCCCGCGATCTCGATCCGCTGAGGACGGTAGCGGGCATAGATGTCGGACACGGGGGTGTTTTCGCGGGGAGTATCGAGGGCGGTGAAGGCCAGCGGGACGACTGCCTGGGCTTTGGGTTTGGAGTTAGGGGTTGCGACAAACCGTCGGCTGCGTACGGCAGGAGTAGTGCCCTGACGCGGTATGGCGCGGACCTGTGCACTCGACTGCATCGGAGCGTCAGATCGGGTCGTGGCGATATCATCGACGATGTGCTGCGCCGCCTCCAGATCGGCCGCAACCGCGCGGACGAACGCGACCTCCTCCTGCACCTTGTCGAAAACCATGAGCTGGGTCTCAACCGTGGTGCCAAGCTTGCGGTAGACATGGCCGGGGATCGTGAGAGCGAGACGCGGCTTCGCGATGGCCGAGGCCCGCGCCCAATGGACTGCATCCCGCTCCGGGGAAAATCCCGTCGGCATGATCGCCACGAGCCTGCCACCAGGGGCAAGCCGCTTGGCGGCACCGATCAGATGCTTTGCCGCGACATGCCTGTCGCGCGACCGGTCGACCGAAGAGGCGAAGGGCGGGTTCATCACGATGACGCCCGGAAGATCAGGTGTGGCCAGGAGGTCGTCGATATGCTCCGCGTCATGATCCGTCACCTCGACCGCAAAGACCGCCTCGAGAAGGGCGCGGCGGAAGGGATCGATCTCGTTGAGCACCGGCTTGCCCCCCGCGCGCAGAGCATAACCGGCCAGCGCGCCGGTGCCGGCCGAAGGCTCAAAGAAGGTCTCACCAGACCGTATGGCCGCAGCGCGTGCGACCAGCGCGGCATAGGGCAACGGGGTGCTGAACTGCTGCAGGCGGACCTGCTGCTCAGAGCGCCGCGTTTCCGTCAGAAGCCGCGAGGCCAGCAGTCTGGCAGAGCTCAGCGCGTCTTGGCCAGTCCCCTGCACGACCTGCAGGACCGCAGCGGCCTGCATCGCGTCATAAGCCATGCGCCAGGACCAGGCGCCGGCGGCATCGCTGCCGCCGAAGGTCTCGCGCATGAACCGTGCCAGAGACGAGCTTCTGAGCGGTCCTTCGGCGAGCGCGCTGCCGATCAGAGGCAGGACCTCCCTGAGCCGAGCATGTGATGGGATAATGGTATCGGTGTTCAGCCTACGATCGACCATGGGGTCTGTCCTTCCAGTCAGGTTACGGGTCTGACAGGACAAAAAGCCGCCTTTCCACTTTCAGAAGTGCAGAGGCGGCTCAATGTTGGACAGGTGACGCTGGCGATTGTCAGGAGGCCTTGCCAGCGAAGAACTCGGCTAGGACGGGGCTTGTGGCACCCTTCGCCGAGCTGAGACGTTCCGATCCGGCCAGAGAGGCCTTTGACAGACGCACGAGCCCGCCGGTTTCCTCGATGCGGTAGCACCGGCGTTTTTGCCCTCCGCGCCGGTAATGGGTGGCGGTCACGATCTGGCAGGTGCTGCCGTCGGTCAGCGTGACCGGCGCTGCAAGCCGTATCCGGTCCCCCTCGTCGTAGTCCGGGATTGCCGCCCAGTCCCGGCAGCGCTGGCGCCAGGCATGGGCATAGCTGTCGGGATCCTTCAACTCGGAGAGCAGGGCCAGAAGGCTGACGGGCGCGCGCGACTCCACCGGTCCGGAAGCCTCCTCCATGTCCTTGTAGCCCCAGCAGCCATCGTCGTAGCGCGTTAGGAAGACGGCCCCGAAGGTGATCGACCCGTCGGCGTCGGTCACGTAGGTCGCATCCTCGACCGGCGCGGCATCGAGTGTCGTTATCCTGGCCGCGGCATACCAGGTCGCACCCACCTTGCAGGCCTTGAGCAGGACTGTCTTGCGGGTACCCGTCTCGAAACTACAGAGCCGGGCAATCTCCGCCTTCTCGTCCGCGTAGGTCCTCACGCGGCGGTCAGTGTAGAAGAGCCAGCCCATTATGCCACCCTCCGGTCGTCGACCTCGATCAGCGCGTCGAGCGGCACCCGGTAGGGCAGCATCTCGTCGAAATCCTCGCAGTTGCCGCGGTTCTGCACAAGCGCCTGAGTATCGGTGGCGTCCATAAGGATGACCCGGAACGTGCCTCCGAGACCTGAGGGGACATCGTAGGTGCCGCCGATCAGGTAATCGGCCGCACGGTGCGCAAAGACCCGGATCGTGTGGCCGTCGGTCGCCAACCGAATGGTGTCGTGTCCGCGATCGATGAGCATCTGCACATCGTCGAGCATGTCGGTGTAGAACTGGCCCGTCAGATCACGGAACGCCGCTTGCCGGGCCGCCATCCAATCGGTGTCCCGAAACGGGTTGATGCCTGCGGCGAAAGCATAGGAGGGGTCGGCGCGCTCCGTCGTGACGATCCGCGTGGTGGAGCCATCAATCCCGTTCGAGCGCAGATGGACACCATTGCCGACGATCAAGATCAGAGCGGGGTTGCCGACCGGGCCATTCCAGTTCGGCAGGAAGGTGGAGCAGCCGCGCGCATGCGCGATCTGGGCCGCGACGTCCGCGGCGGAAAAGCTGAGAAGTGCCATGGGAATTTCCTGTGAGTTTGAGAGAGGTGCGATCCGCACCGGAAATGCGGTGCGGGTCGACTGCAGGGTCAGGCCGCCTCAGAGACCTCGGTTTCGCCTTCGGTCGGCTCGGCGCCAAGGGCTTCGAAAGGTTCGGTGCCCGAGGTTTGCATCATCGGCGGGCACCAGGCCGCGACCGCCGCCCGCTGCGCATCGGTGAGCGTGGCGAAGGGCTCGGCGAAGAGCTTGTCGCAGAAGGCGACGACTTCCTTCTTGGTCGAGGACGCCAGGGTCACCGCCTCCTGCGTGAGCCCCAGCTCCTCGCCGAGGATTTTGAGGAGCCACGCCTTCTTGAACCGGTTGAAAAGCGCCGCATTCGGTGTCCAGTGCGCCCGGATGTCCGGCATCACCTCGATCTCGAAGTCATGCATCAGGCTGTCGCGCTGCCGGTCCCGGGCCAAACAGGACTGCGTGGTTGCCGCCGTGGCGTAGGCCACGAGCCTGGCCTTCTCACGCGCATCGAGGGTTCGGAACTGGGCGAACTGATCGGCGGGGGATTTCGCATCATCCGCCCAGGAGAAATCGAGCGCGTCATGCGCGGCAGCCACCTGCTCGAGCGACGTGCCATCGATCTCGTCCATCTTGGCGTGGGTGCGGTACTCTTGGCGCGCATCGACCTTGATCGCCTGGGTGACGCCCATGCCGTGGCCCAGCACATCGGTGACCAGTTTGAACAGCGTGAGATCCAGCGTGGCCTCCGGGTGCATCACCATGGCAGCGCCAAGCGCCATTGCCCGCTCGGTCTTCAGGTCCTCGGTCAGCGAGGCGGGATAGGTGATCTCGTCGCTGTCCGAAGTGCCCTCATCCGCCGACGTGCCGGGCGCCTTGCCGGACCTCTCCGGCTGATCTTCGGGACGCACCAGCCCGAGATGCAGGGAGATCTTGCCCTGCGACCAGGTGGCGATCACGCCGGAGCGCGCAAGATCCTCGGCGCTGTAGGCCTCCTGCAGATCCCGCGCCTCGGCCTCAAGCGCATCCACCCGTTCGTAGAGCGCATTGTAAGCCTCGTCCGCGAGTTCCTCGTTCTCCATCTCGCGCTCGAGCTTCTCCAGCTCGGCGGTGATCTCATCGACGCGTTTCTGGCCGCTTTCATCGGGCTCGACCGGCCCCGGATAGACCCTGCCGAATTCGGCCATGACGGCGTAATCGTACCGGATCACCGCTTCGGCCCAGACAAAGCCCAACTCCGCTCGCGCCTCTTCGGCCGCGGCGGTGAGTTTTTCGAGGAGAATGGTCTCGACCAGCGCGGAATCCTCGAGCACGGAATGCTCGTCCAGGAGGTCCGCCGCGATGGCACCGCCACGCGCCTCGTAGTCCTTCCGCACGAAGGCCCCGATATCGTCACTGACCTGCACGCCGCGGGACTTCAGCGCGTTCCGGACCGTATAGGCCTGCAGGTAGTTGCCCTCCTTGGTAAGCGCCTCGAAAACCTCTTTCTGCACTTCCTGGCTCGGGTGATCCGCGAAGGCTTTCATCACGTCGAGCGTGATCGCCTTTGCACGTGCCGCCGCGCGGATCTCCGGATGGATGAGCCCATAGCGCAGCCGGCCTTTGACTGCTGCGAGCGTAGTGCCGAAGGTCTTCGCGATGGTCTCTGGCGTTTGACCATCAACCTCCATCATCCGCGCGAAGGCCTCGAACTCGTCGATGGCATTCATCGGCGCCTGGGTAATGTTCTCGGCGAGCGACAGCGCGGTGGTTACGTCGCAATCGTCCGGGACCAGGCGACAGTCGATCTTGGTGCGGCTGGTGACCCCCTTGGCCGCCTTGTCCGCGACCAGCTCCATGAGGGCCGCATGACGCCGACCGCCTGCGAGGACGCCGAACTTGCCATCGATTTGCTGAACGAGCAGCGGCTGGAGCAGGCCCAGCACCGCAATGCTGGCCTTCAGATGCGCGATGTTGTCGGAGGTGTAGGCCTCAGGGGACTGTGCCCGCACATTCGCGGGATGGGCGACGAGATCGCCGATGGCGACGGAAACGGGCTGGAGAGCTTGTGTCATGAGATGTCCTTCTTTGGGTTCTGCGGCACCCGGACATCCCGGGCGGCCTGACCGATCCCCGGATCCGGGAATCAAAAGGACAAAAGGCCCACTTTCCCTTTTGAAGGGTCAGCGGGCCTATCGATGTCGGTGAAGGCGGTGCGGCGCCCCTACCAGTCGTGCGCCATCATGATGGTCAGAACACGCGTGGTGGTCTCGGGGTTGTCCGGATCCTCGGCGCCATAGCGGAAGTCGGAGTCCGCTTCGTAGAAGTTTCCATGCAGGAGATCGCGCTGACCGGATAGGTTTGGCGCAAAATCAAAGGGAGTGGAGATTTCCAAGATGACGACGCCAACTTTTGCGGCGACCTGCTTTGTCGCCATTGATCTGAGCAAATCGAAATGGCTCGTGGCGCTTGATGCGCCGCACTTGGCCAAGATCAAATCTGTGCGCCTGGACGGGTTTGACACGCCGGGACTGATCGATCTGGTTCGAAAGACCGTCGCGGAGGCGACGGAGCATTGCGGAGCGGATCAACGACCTATCGTTTGCTTTGAAACTGGATACGACGGCTTCTGGCTTCAGAGACTGTTGTCCAACGAGGGGATCGAGACCTTGGTCGTGGATCCCACAAGCTTTCTCGTGAACCGAAAAGCACGCCGAGTCAAAACGGACCGCGTCGATGCCGAAGGCATGGTCGTTCTGCTCAAGAACTACTGTTCCGGTGATCGAAAGGCGTTCCGCACGGTGCGTGTCCCGACAGTTGCCGAAGAAGATGCCAAGCGCTTCCACAGAGAACGCAAAAGGCTGATGAGCGAACGCACTGGCCACATCAATCGCATTCATGCCCTGCTCGCCCTTCAAGGCGTTCGGCACATCAATCCGACGATGGTGACTTGGCGTAAGAAACTGGCAGGCCTCGAGACTGCTGACGGCCGTCCTTTCCCACGTCAGCTGATGCGCGAGATCGTCCGTTCCTTCGAACGCTTGGAACTGACGAACCGCATGATCAAGGCTCTGGCCGGCGAACGCGACGAAGCCCTTGCGACTGGATCGGAGCATTTCCCTGAACACGAAAAGGCCGCGCTGCTCGAAGGACTTCGCGGTGTCGGACGGCACAGCGCGATGCTTTTGTCCGCGGAGGTGTTTGGGCGAGAGTTCAAGAACAGGCGGCACCTGTCGTCTTATCTCGGCCTGACGCCCAGCCCCTATTCCAGCGGCGACGTGGAACGAAGCCAGGGCATCAGCAAGGCCGGAAACCGACCGGCCCGAACTCTCGGGATCGAGCTGGCGTGGTGCTGGCTGCGATATCAGCCGCAGAGTGCACTCGCGCGATGGTTCCGAAAATACACCGCTGAACGCCCAGGAGTGAGAAAGAAAGTCGCCATCGTCGCTCTCGCCCGCAAGCTGATCGTGGCCTTGTGGCGATACGTGGAAACGGGACTTGTCCCGTCTGGCGCGGTTCTGAAGGCGGAGGTGTAAAACGGGACACTGAAACTTCAGAACAACGCGCAACGCCGGATGGTTGAGTGACCGAGAAGATTGATGGTCTTCACAAACCCTGTAGAAGTTTGGTCCCAACCAAGGCGGCTCCATTCCGGGAACGTGAACGGAAATTTGGTTCGGGCTGCACGCCCACCGTATGCAAGTCGATGCCACTGGAGTGAGCATATTCGAGGAGCCAAACCAGCGTTGAACAGAAAGAAAAGGCCTTGAAAATGTAGTTTCCTCATGCAGATCGAGTTTCCAGAACACGGTCTCCCCTCGGATCGTGACCGCCCCGAAATCGTGCCAGCCCTCGGGATCGTTCTCAGGCTCGAAAGTCTCAAACTCCCCGGTGGCTTTCACAGCCTCGGCCACGAAGCCCTCGCCGGCCTCCATCAATGATCGGGTCACATGCATCCGGCCCTCAATGGGCCGATCCGGTGGCACCCCGAGGCAGGCAAGCCTGCGGAAGGCGTCGTTCTGCGCGGCGATGGCGACCGCGTCGGGCGATTTGAACGCGAGGGGTTTAGGATGTCTCATGGGTCTGTCCTTTCCGGATGGGTTAAAACCACCAGACCCAAGGCCTCCTTTCACTTTTCCCGGCAGTCTCAGTCGCGGCGGGCCCCTCCCTCACGCGGCCCGGTCCCCCTGCCCCACCCAAGGCTACCCCACCTAGACCCCATGATCGGTCTGCAAGGTGACTAGGTCAGCGGCCTCTCCCACGGCATTCTGCATGCGAGGGTTGCTCCGGATGACCCGGTGCCGCGCTGCACATTCACCACGCGCCCGACAATCGCTTGATTGTCCGACCGGGAGCATTGTTGAGTTGAGCCTGCGGATCGGGCAGAGCCGGTTAGAATCGTCTTATGGTCTGGTCGAATATCTGCGAACGCTGGATGTTCTGGAAACGGCGGGCTGGTCTGCCCGCAGGTGTATCCCGCACGGCGGCCACCAGATGTCACTGAATATCGCCGCAGGATTGGGGCTTGGAGGGAACGAGAGCTATCCCGACCTGTTCCAGCCCTTCGGCGGCTTCCCCGATGGGGTCCAGGTGATCAATGGTCACATCACCATGCCCGAACTTCCCGGTGTTGGGTTCAAGGGAAAATCGGACCTTATCAGCGTGATGCGCGATCTGGCTGAATGAGCCCGCGCCCTGACCCGACATCATCGGGTCAGGGCAGGTGTTTTACTTTAGATCTTCCGGCAATACGCCTTCGGGGATGTTCTGGAAACACACCGGACGCAGGAAACGACGGATCGAAAGGGTGCCGACGGAGGTCGCGCCGAAGTTCGTCGAGGCCGGGTAGGGGCCGCCGTGGACCATCGTGTCGGAAACCTCGACCCCGGTGGGGAAGCCGTTGGCCAGCACACGGCCCGCCTTGCGCTCCAGCACAGGCAGCAGGCGGCGCGCCAGCGCGGCGTCGCCCGCGTCGAGCTGGATCGTCGCGGTCAGCTGCCCTTCAAAACCCTTCGCCAGCGCGATCATCTCCTCGGCGTCGCTCACACGCACCACCAGACCGAGGGGGCCGAAGACCTCTTCGCCGAGCGCGTGGTCCTGCAGGTAGGCCTCGACGTCGGTCTCGTAGAGGTTCGGGCGCGCTTCGCGGCCGGCGCTCTCGGTGGTCAGCAGCGGGGTCACGGCGTTGCGCCCGTCAAAGCGCGCCTGACCGTCGCGGTAGGCCGCGGCGATGCCGTCGGTCAGCATGACTTGCGGGCCGGTCTCGGAGAGGGCGGCCTTTGCGGCGGCGATGAAGGCATCGCCCGCGGCGCCCTTTTCCACCACGGCGATGCCGGGGTTGGTGCAGAACTGGCCCGCGCCCATAACCAGCGACCCGGCCCAGCCGGTGCCGATCTCGGCGCCGCGCGCGGCGGCGGCTTCGGGCAAGACGAACATCGGGTTCACGGAGCCCAGCTCGCCAAAGAACGGAATGGGTTCAGGACGCCCGGCGCAGAGGTCGAAGAGCGCGCGCCCCCCGCCGAGCGAGCCGGTAAAGCCCACGGCCTTGATCAGCGGGTGCTGCACGAGAGCGGTACCGACGTCGCGCTTGCCGCCCTGGATCAGGCTGAAGACGCCCTTCGGCATGCCGGTCTTCTCGATGGCGGCGGCGATGGCCTCGGCCACGATCTCGCCGGTGCCGGGGTGGGCGGAGTGCCCCTTGACCACGACCGGGCAACCGGCGGCCAACGCGGCGGCGGTGTCACCCCCCGCGGTGGAGAACGCCAGCGGGAAGTTCGAGGCGCCGAAGACGGCCACGGGGCCGATGGGGCGCTGGATCATGCGCAGGTCGGGGCGCGGCAGGGGCGCGCGGTCGGGCAGGGCCGCGTCCTTGCGGACGTCGAGATAAGCGCCCTCGCGGATGTAGCTGGCAAAGAGCCGCAGCTGGCCGGTGGTGCGACCGCGCTCGCCCATCAGGCGGGCTTCGGGCAGGCCGGTTTCCTGAGTGCCGATCTGCGTGATCGCCTCGGCGCGGGCCTCAATCTCGTCGGCGATGGCGTCGAGAAAGTCCGCGCGCGCCGCGCGGGTGGTGTAGCCGTAGGTCCAGAACGCCTCTTCGGCGGCCTGACAGGCGGCGTCGACGAGGTCGGGCGTGCCAACGGAAAAGTCATACGCGGGCCCATGGGCTGGCTCCGACTGGAACGTGGTCTCAGCGGCGACCCAGTCGCCTGCAATGAGGTGCTTGCCGTGCGGGGTGAAACGGGTGGTGCCGTCCATGGAAAGGATCCTTTCGGGGGTCGGTTTCAAGTCGGTGGTGCGATGGCCGGTCAGTCGGCCATCAGCCCGTGCCAATTCACAAAGCGCATCGGAATGATTTCGATCTCGCCCCAGATACCCTCCCGCGCGTAGATCTCGCGCGAGAGGTAATCGTCCAGGGCGGCACGGCTCTCGAACTGGCAGAGCACGACGGAGCCAACCATGTTACCGGCTTCGTCCAGCATGGCGCCTCCGTCGACCATGTGGCCCGCTGTGCGTTCGGTCTTGAGTCCGGCCATGTGGTCCGCACGGGCCGCCATGCGGGCCGCCAGTGCATCCGGCGCGTCGCGGCAGATGAGGGCAAACTGTTGCATCAGTCGCGCCCCGCGACCGCCGGGGGTGCCATGTGATAGCCGCGGCTCTCGTAATCGAAGTCGTGCAGCTTGTTGATCGGCTGCGACTTGTCGACGGGGCTGGCGTAATAGGCGCGGATCTCGCGGATTTTCGTGATGTCTTCGTTGAAGACATACCACTCGTCGCCACGCAGCGCCTCACCCACCCCGGTTTTCCAATGGGTCCATTCGATCACGGCCTCAAGGCCATCTTCGGCCGCCAGCACCTTCTCGATGGTCCATTTCGACCCCAGCGTCTCGACACAGCGGACCCAGCCATCGGCCACGGCCTCGGCCCCGCGCCAGGGCGCGCCGGGCAGGCCGGGGGGGAAGTAATGGGTGCCGTCAGCGGTGAAACAGTCGATCAGGCCCTGGCGATCGCCTGCGTTGCACATGTCGAAGTAGTGCCGGATCAAAGCCTCGGCCTTTTGCGCGGGCGTGGTCACAGGTCGTTTCCTTCTGCCAGCCATTTTTGATATTCCTCCAGCGTCTCCGGCCCGGCGGGATAGGTGCCGAAAAGCGAGGCGCCAGCGTCGATCTTGGTAAAGAGGAAGGTTTCGCGGCGTTCCTGTTCGTAGCTGTCGCTGGCAACCTCTGCGGCGATGTGGCGGGGAATGACGGTCACGCCGTCGGCGTCGCCCACCACGATGTCACCGGGGTAGACCGCGACGTCGGCACAGCCAATCGGTTCCTGCATGGCAATGGCGCGATGATAGGCCGGGCGGGTCGTGGCAGTGTTGGCGCGGCAATAAGCGGGGAAGTCCATTTCGGAAATCTCGGCCCCGTCACGGAAGGCGCCGTCGGTCACGGCAGCGGCCACACCTTTGCGCATCATCCGCGTCATCAGCATGTTGCCGGCCGAGGCCGCGCGGGGGTCATTGCGGCTGTCGATCATCAGCACCTGGCCCGGGCCGATCTCTTCGACCGCCTCCCATTGCACATTGTCCTCGCCACGCGCCTTGAGATCGCCCAGATCCCAGTCCTTGTCCTCGCGCGAGGGGATGAACCGCAGGGTGAAGGCTTCGCCGACGAAGCGGCCCGAGGTCTTCGACAAGGGCGCGAGGCCCACGAGGAACTGCTGCCGATAGCCGCGTTTGAACAGCTGTGTGGTCAGGGTGCCCTGCCCGCACTTGCGCAGCAGCTCCAGCGTTTCTGACGTGATTTCGATGTTCTGGGACATGATTGTCTCCTGTCTTTTAGGGATCATTCTGCGGGGGTGGCCTGTCGGCTGCGCCATGCGCTGCGTAGCCCTGCGATCAGCAGGATCAGCGCGGCGGCGACGAAGACGGCCGACACCGGGCGAGTGACGAAGACGGACCAGTCGCCTTCGGAATAGCTGAGCGCGCGGCGGAAGTTGGTCTCGAGGATCGGCGCCAGAACGAAACCCAGCACCATCGGGCCCAGCGGGTAGCCGCCGCGTTCAAAGAGGTAACCCATCACGCCAAAGCCCAGCATCAGCCACACGTCGAACAGGCGGTTGTCCGAGACGAACGTGCCCGTGACCATCAGCACCACCAGAAGCGGTAACAGCACGCTGCGCGATACGCCCAGCACCCGCGGGAAGATACGGATCGTAAAGAGCTGTACCGCCAGCAGCAGCAGCGTGCCGATCAGGAAGGCCGCATAGATCATTGCGATCAGGCTGGGTTCCTTGCTGAGCAGAAGGGGTCCGGGTTGCAGGCCGTGGATGGTAAAGCCACCGATCAGGATCGCGGTTACACCGTCGCCGGGAATGCCCAGCGTCAGCAGCGGCAGCAGCGCACCGCCAACCGAAGCGTTATTGGCGCTTTCCGAAGCATAGACCCCTTCGATCGCACCCTTGCCGAATTTCTCGGGCTCCTTCGATTGCTGGCGCGCTGCGGCATAGGCGATCAGGTTCGACGCGGTGCCACCAATGCCCGGCAGCACACCGATGGCGATGCCGATGGCCGAGGAGCGGATCATGTTCCACCCGTTGCCGAGGAATTCGGCGAGGGTGATGCCGATCCCCTTGCCACCCAGCTGCATATTCGCGGGCAGCTTCAGCGAGGGTTGCATCAGTTGCGCGATGACGGTCGACACGGCGAACAGCCCGACCATGAAAGGGATGATCGAGATCCCCGCCATCAGATCCACCTGCCCGAAGGCAAACCGCTGGGTCGCGCCGATGGGGGCAAATCCGATGGTGGCCAATGCAATGCCGAAAGCGGTCGCCATCAGCCCCTTGGCAAGGTTCGCCTGCGCCAGGATCACCACAAGCATCATCGCCGCCAGCGTCAGGGTGGCATATTCGGCAGCCCCGATCTTGATGGCGAATCTGGCGATGACCGGCGCGCAGGCGACCAGCACGATCAGCGACAGGATCGAACCCACGGCCGAGGCGATGATGCCCGTGGCCAGCGCCTTGACCGGCTGGCCCTGCTGCGCCAGCGGGTAGGCGTCAAAGGTCGTGGCAATGGAGGATGGCGTGCCGGGGATGCGCAGCAGCGTGGCCGACACCAACCCGCCCGAAATGCCGCCAAGGTAGGCCGCGACCAGCATCGCCATCCCGACATTGGGGGTCAGGGAAAAGGTCAGCGGCAGCAGGATCGCCACGGCCATCGCGGCGGACAGGCCCGGAAGCGCGCCAAAGAAGAGGCCGAACAGCAGCCCGCCCAGCATGAAGGCCAGCGTCGCAGGCTCGGCCAGGGCGGCAAGGTTTTCGAAGAACAGGGAAATCATGTCGCGCTCCTCACGGCAACAGCAGCACGCCGGGCAGCGGAACGCCGACGACGCCCGCCAGTAGCCAGCCAATGCACAGGCTTGCCACGGCACCGATCACCACGCCCAAGCCAATCCCGCGAAGGGTCGGGCCCGCGAGCGCGGTGACGGCAACGAGCAGGAAGGCAAAGGTCGACAATGTGAACCCCAGCCGGGTGAACAGCATCACATAGGCCAGAAGCGCCACGACAAAGACGATCCGGGCGGGCCATTTCGGAGGTGCAAGCGTCTCAACCCCCGCCGCGTCCTTCTCCCGGCGCTCGGACTTGATCGCCTCCAGCGTGCTCTCTGAGAGCTGCACTTCCTTGCGACGCATCCCGCGCCACAGTTCGACACACCCCAGCACGATCATCAGAACGGCGAGAGCGGTCGGTAGAACCCACGGCCCCGGATCGCCCGGTTGCGGCAGCCGTCCCGGGGGCGCAATCAGGATCTGCCACAGCATCCCGGCGCCGACGACGATGAAAAACAGATTGGGAACGATGGTCATCTTGTCTCCTCCCTTGGGTCGGGGAACGCCGGTGCGGGCGTTCCCCAGAGGCCCCTCCCCGGGCCCTCACTGGATCTTCAGAACTTGCCGAAGGTCGCGCTTTCACGGGTCCAGGCACGCATCTGGCCAGAGAGCGTCAGACCAAGGCCCGGACGGTTCGGCACGATCATGCGGCCATCCTTGACCTCAAGCTTGTCTTCGAACATCGCCTCGGACCATTCGAAGTGCTCGACCCAGGGCTCCTGCCCATAGGCGGCGGTCAGGTGCAGGTGGATCTCCATGCAATAATGCGGCGCGAGCTTCAACTTCTTGTGATCGGCCAGTGCGCAGATCTTGAGGAAGGGCGTCACCCCCCCCACGCGCGGGGCGTCGGGCTGGATGAAATCGACCGAGTCATGCCGGATAAGTTCGTAATGCTCGGCCACCGAGGTCAGCATCTCCCCCGTGGCGATCGGCGTCGCCAGCTCACGGGCAAGTGCCGCGTGGCCTTCGTAGTCGTAGGCGTCCAGCGGCTCCTCGATCCAGGTCAGGTTGAACTGCTCGGCGATACGACCAAAGCGCAGCGCAGTGGTCCGATCCCATTGCTGGTTGGCGTCGATGGCCAGCGGCACGTTGCCGCCCACGTGTTCGCGCACCGCCTCGATCCGCGCCAGGTCGATCATCGGATCGGGCTGGCCGACCTTCAGTTTGACCGCGCCGATCCCCTGTTCCAGCGCCATGCTGACACGGTCCTTCACCTCGTCGATCTCCATCGACAGGTAACCGCCGGAGGTGTTGTAGCAGCGCACGCTGTCACGATGTGCGCCCAGCAGCTTGGCCAGCGGCAGGTTCGCGCGCCGCGCTTTCAGATCCCACAGCGCGATGTCGAAGGCGGCGACGGCTTGCGTCGACAGACCCGACCGCCCGACCGACGCCCCGGCCCAGACCATCTTGTCCCAGAGCCGCGCGATGTCGCTTGGGTCTTCGCCAAGGATCGCGTCGGCGATTTCGCAGGCATGCTGGTACTGGCCGGGACCACCGGCCCGTTTCGAATACGAATAGCCGACGCCCTCGAACCCTTCCTCGGTCTTGATCTCGCAGAACAGAAAGGCGATTTCGGTCAGCGGCTTCTGCCGCCCCGCCAGCACCTTCGCGTCGGAAATCGGAGAATGCAGCGGCAGGTACACCAGCGACAGCTGCACCCCTGCGATGCGGTCGATGGTGGCTTCTCCCGGCGGGTGGCCAGCGTTGAGCGGGTTGACGGGCAGCAGGCGTTTGCCGTCGCTGAAATCCTTCATGGGATCTGTCCTTTGGCTGTAGGGATGGGGTGCCGCGCAAGGGGGGAACGCCCTCGCGCGGCCGGGAGAGAACGCCGGGAGGGGGCGTTACTCGGTCACGTAGGAAGCGACGAAATCGTGTTCCTGTTCGATGAAATCGCGGGTCTCGGCGCTTCCGCGCAGGCTCAGCACCTGCTTGGCGCGGGTGAATGCGGCCTCGACCTCCGGATCGGATTTCATCCGCTCGATGACCGCGTCGACGGCAGTGACAACGGCCGGGTCCACATCGGCGGGCGCATAAACCTGGAACACCAGCGGGAAGGACAGCTCGATCCCCTGCGACGGTGCCGTGGGCCAGTCGGGCGCAAAGGGGCTGGCGACTTCGTTGAGAATGGCGAGCACCTTGAGCTGGCCGGTTTCCACATATTGCTGGGCGTTGTTCACACCCATCGGGATGGCGTCGACCTGCCCGCCCAGCAGCGCGGTGATGCGGTCGGATTCGGACCCGGCATCCACGACCCGCAGGCTGCCCCCGGCGGCTTCGGCGATCGCCTTGCCCTTGATTTCGGTGGTTCCGCCGATCTGAGAGCCGAATGTGGCATCGCCGGCATGCGCCTTGGCATAGGCCACAAAATCCGCAAGCGTATCATAGGGCGCATCGGCGCGGGCGACGACCACGTCGTCGAATTGCGCAACAGTCGCCAGCGGCGTGAAATCGGCGTGGCCGAAGGGCCAGGTGCCGGTCAGCTTCGCCACATGGATCGAGGTGTGGTAGAGCAGCAGTTCCGAGCCGTCTTTCTTGCCTGTCGCGACAGTCTGTGCCGCCACCACCCCGCCGCCGGCGAACTGGTTCACCACGGCGACGTTCGCCCCGGTGTACTTGCCCAGAAACTCTGCAAAAAGGCGGGCGTCGGTGTCGGTGCCACCGCCCGGGTTGGCCGGTACGATCAGGCGCACACTGTCGACAGGATAATCGATCTCGGCCGCACGTGCCGGCATGACGCCAGCAGCTCCAAGCGCGGCGGCGACAAGTACACCCTTGATAGATTTATTGAATTTCATTGTTTGTCCTCCTCCTGAACTCACCAGCCCGCGGATGCGAGCAGGGCGAATGACGGGAAGGTAGACGCGCCATTAATTCAAATCTAATATTACGTATGACTTGTTAAAATTCAATCTGTGTATCATGCTTGATCTGTCTCATCTCCGCTGCTTTGTCGCCGTCGCATCCGAACTCCACTTTGGCAGGGCGGCCCAAAAGCTGCACATGACCCAGCCCCCGCTCAGCCGGCAGATCCGCCTGCTGGAAGAACGGCTAGGCCAGCGGCTTCTGGAGCGCAACAGTCAGACCGTCGAGCTCACCGCCGCCGGGTTGCGGTTCCTGCCGGAGGCGCAGTCTCTGCTGCAGCGTGCCCAGGATCTTGAGGCCATGATGAACGAAGCCGGCGATGAACCCGAAGGCCGTTTGCGCATGGGTTTCTACGGCGCTGCGAGTTTCTATCTTCTGCCCAGCATCATGGTGGCCATGGCCAAGCATTATCCACGCGTGACCCTGGAGTTGAAGGAACTGAACGCCTTGCAGCAGATCGATGCATTTGGCTTCGGTGACATCGACATCGGCCTGGCCCGGCCCACGTCGCTGACGCCGCGCCTCACGTCCAGCATCGTGCTGCGGGAAGACCTTCTCGTCGCGCTGCCCGATGATCACCCTTTGGCCACACGCGCGACCCTTCGACCGCAGGATCTGCAGGGCGAACCCTTTATCGCCTATGGCCCGAAGGGACCTTATATGCACTCGGTTCAACAAGCGATCTTCGCGCAGAACGCCGTTGCCCCAAAAATCATTCAGTCACTCGCCCATGCGGAGGGGATATTGTCGCTGGTCAGCGTGGGGCTCGGGCTGTCTGTTGTGTCCGGACATGCCATCTGTGTGCAACGCCGAAACGTTACCTTCCGCCCACTTGTCGAGAGCGGCACATCTCAGGCATTGACGCATATCGTGACACACCGCGAGACGCAGCGCCCGCTGGTGGATCAGATCACCCGCTTCATCTGCGAAGTTGGTCTGGCGCTGCCGCCCAGACTGCACCCCTGATCGGAGGCGTTCCGAGGCACTTTGGCCACTGGTCAGAGAGTTCAGACGCCCGCGCCGATCCACGCGTAAGATTTGGCAATGGTGGATCGAAGCGGAACGCACAAAGGCTCCGGGCCAGATCCTCGCCAAAAATGTCACTTACGCGTCGTCAGTTTACCTGCGCAAGCAAAGACGATCGTGCTCCCAACCACCGCGACCTCGCCGCAAGCGGTGCATTGATAATCAGCCATATGTGGCCCTCCTTCATCGTAATGCCCTGTTCGGTCTGGGTGCCGAAAATTGGGGCGGGGTTTCTGGCGAGGTCCGCTGCAAGCGGCCCTCTCCTGAAAGCCTGCCTCCCGGCGAGGGCAGGAGGGGGGCCCACGCAAGGTTGCTCGTAGGATCGATGGGGAGGGGGATCACCCGGCCACGCAGCTCGGCCCCCGGCCGAGACCGTGGTTGGGGAAACCCCTTCGATCCGTTAAGCGAGCGGCCTTGCGTGGGGGAACCGGCGGTTCCCTAAACGGACGCGCCCTGGCGCGGCCCATGGATGCAGGGGCCGTTTGGCGTTAGGGGCCCCCCTCCCGTGTGATCCCTGCGCGACCGCGCGGGGATCTCGATCGGTGACAATCAGACCGTCCTACACTCATACCGTGCGAGAGACCGCTAACCTAACAACAATCAGAGGCCACCAAGAAGACCAAGCTACAGGCATGACCCCGCCTGGAATCTTCATACACATTCAACTCAGACCGTGATAAGATCGGCTCCATGAACAAGAACACCGCTCTCAAAAGATCAGCGACCACAGGACGCTTCACGACCAAGCCGTTGGGCAAGGACAAGGCCACGAAGTTTGCCAAGGTTGAGGGTGTTGCGACCAGTTCAAAATCGGCCATGACGCTCAAGACCTATTCTGATCGTGGGCTCAAGGGCGATGCACTTCGTTCAGCGATTACCGGCTCGTTTACGACGAAAAAAGGAAGATGAGCCGGTACGACGTCTCCGAAGATCCACTCTGTTATCCCGGCACGGGTGTTCTACGAAACAAGGCAGACCTGATAGATCAAGATGAACTTGATCAATTCGAGCAACTTATGTTCCTGACCAGGTCCGAAGAGCCTTTGCCGGAAGGTGCGCTCGACTATGCCCACTACCGGGCCATCCACCACCATTTCTTCCAAGACGTCTACAGCTGGGCCGGAAAGCCTCGACAAATTCGCACAGCCAAGGGCGGAAATTGGTTTTGCTATCCAGAGTACATCGACACCGAGATGAACCGGATTTTTCGCGAACTCAGCGAAGAGAACCACCTAGCCGACACGACCAGTTTGCAGGACTTTGCCCTACGTGCAGCCCACTACATCGCCGACATAAACGCCGTCCATCCGTTCCGAGAGGGGAATGGGCGTTGCCAACTTACTTTACTCGATATCCTTATGCAGGTCGCGGGGCTTGAGATGATCGAGGATAATATTGATGAAGATGAGTTCATGCAGGCAATGATAGCGAGCTTTGCAGGGGACGAAAGCCCACTTGTGGACGCAATCATCAAGATGGCAGACTGACAGCGGCCAGCGCTAGCATCAAAGGCACGGCGCATACTTGAACAACTTCCGTGTCCATCATATCGCGATCTCTGGCACTCCGGCTGCCGTGAGGAGTTGGTAGAGCTCAGCGACGTTGTTTCGTTGGCCGCGTTGTTGGCAAAAAGCGAATATAGCGCGCTGCTTCGCACGGGAGAGGGCGACAAAAAAAGCGGCAACGCCTTCGGGGTCGCCGGGGGTATGGGCCCACCAGGCTCGGTCGTCGAGGCCCAAGAAAACTATCGTGTCGAATTCGAGCCCCTTGCTCTTATGGACTGTCATCATCGGGATCTGATTGACACCCTCGAACGCGTCCAAGCATGCAGTCCAATTCGGCGCGCCGTCGACAGATGCAAATAAATGAATGCAAAACGCTTCAAGTATGATCTTGAGCAGATCGCCAACGCCATACTCGGGATACGTGCGAGAGATCGCATCCAGGTCCAGGTAGTCGAATATCCGTGTGATGAAGTCGAGGGCGATTTGCTTCGATGGGGCAGTTGCCGCCATGTCGGTGCGCAATTTAGCGAGAAATGCGGTGAGTTCAGCCTCGACTCTGGTTGCGCGCGCGTCTTCATGGTTTCCAACGGCACGTAGTGCCAAGACAGACGTCGCGACCAGTTGCCAAGCAGCCGGTGCACGACGGGTCGCGCCAAGCCGAAAGATAGAGATCGCAAGGCGGGTCAACTCGTCGGAAAGCAAATCCTGAAGAGAGGTTTTCCCAAGTGCATGGCTCTCGTTGCGGATCTGCAGGCCATGAGCCGCAAAAGCTCCCGCGACTTCTTGCTCGTATTCATCGGATTTCTGCTTCACGAGGAGTGCGTAGTCGCGCGGTGCGCGGCCGCGTGAGACCATATCGTTGGCAATCCATTGAGCCAGGTGGGTAGCTTCCGCCTCCTTGGTCTGGCTGGTCCAGACCTGAGCCACGTCGCCATCGACTTGGCAGACAGTTTGAGCGACCATTGGGGCGGCATCCGGATCCAGCGCGCGCGCGACAACGTGCTGGATAGCGACCAGGTCGGGCGAGGAACGGAAGTTAAAGAGGAGGGGAAAGCGGGCGCCTCCGAAATCGGCCTGCAACCGCTGGAAAGCGTCATGGCGTGCGCCAGCGAAGACCATGATCCGCTGCTTGTCGTCACCGACGCCAGTGACAACTGTCTGTCCACCATGGAAGGCCGACAACAGAAAGTCGTATTGCGCGTAGGTGGTGTCTTGGAATTCATCGACAAACACGAAGGGATATGTGGCGACAAGCGCCCGACGGATGTGGGGATTGGCACGGAGCAGCAGCTCCGCGAGCCGATTGATGCCAACGAATGTGAGCGAAGAGGTTTGCCCAGGCCGCAATTGCGCTGCCCACCAGCGGGCGACGGCGAATTCAGCGGCATTTTGAGGCGCGATAGGCCCCATTGGCAGGCGATAACTACCAACGACCTTGGGTTCAAAGTTGCTTGGGCCATAGCCAGCGATTTCCGAATGCCATTCTGGCGGTGCATGGAGTCGGGCGGTTGTGAGGAAACCCTCAATCGCCTTGTGCTTTGGAAAGGCGATTTCATAAGGCCGGGTCGGGCGCCAGTCCGCCGGGATGGCGTTGAGAAAGCGATCCACCAGACTCTTGGTGAAAGCATCAAAAGTGACCGACACGAACCGGTTGGCAAACTCTGGTGGGCACCTTTGGCGGACACGCGCCGCGAGATTGTTAGCCGCATCTGTTTTGAAGGAAATCGCCAGCACGCGATGCGGCGCGCGGCAGAGGCCCGTCTCAAGCAGATAGTCGGCGCGTTGTGCCAGAAATTCGGTCTTGCCGGCGCCAGGACCAGCTACAACGCAAGCCGAGCTTGGGTAACGCAAGGCATTCCATGCCTCTGGTTCGAGATCATCAATGCCACTGGGGCGCCAGTCATCTGGTCGAATGAGGCGCATGGTCAGGCTGCGGGGGGAGGTGGCGGGGCAAGCCGCGCTGCAATCGAGGTAACGAGCGCGCGCAACTCTTCAGGAGCGGCGGCCGCGAGAGCAGCTGGCACTTGTCCACTCAGAACCCGAACGTGGGTGCTCGGCTTGCCGCGTCCTAAGAACAAGTAGCGATACCAACGCATCAAGACATCCTGGTCGGTGGCATAGAGATGAGGCAAACCGTCGTCGCCGAGCACCGCCGTGCGAGGCTCACCTGCGGGCGAAGGCCCATGGCGACCTGGCTCAACGATCTGGTAGGCGAGCGGTAGGGCCTTCAGCATCGAATAATCGAGATCGAGGGGCGCGCAGAAGAAGACGTTGAATTGGCGCAGCCAATTCATCCAGTTATTGATATTCTCAGTGTCCTCGACCGCCCACGCATCGAAAGCCGCGAGATTGGCATCTGGCCCCTTTGGGTCAAGATGCTTTCCAAAAATGTCCTGCGGCGCGACGTTATTTGCGAGCAACTGAGTACATGCAGTCTTGATACGTCCCCACCCACCACCAGCTCGCCCCCAATCAAGGTCCAGCAGCGTCGCGTATGGAATGTCGAGGTCGGTCAGCAGTCGCCAGAGATGGTTCACATGGCGCCCGCCCAATGGAACAACCGAGACGAAGGAACGATCAATGTCGAGACCCATTGCATCGGCGAGGCGCGGGAGAACGACTTCTTCGGATGCTCCTTCCCCAAACACGACGAAGCGCGCAAAATAAAGTTCGGGGTAGGTCCTGACCGCTTCACGAATGAACTTCGACGCCTCTTCCTCGCCAGTCGGCAGCTTAATCGGACGGATGTGAGCCGTGCGATCAAGAGGATCGAGGCGAAAATGTCGAACCTCGGCAGGGTCCACGCGGGCAAGGATGCTCGGAGAATGACTGGATACCACGGCCTGCGCCTGTGTCGATTTCGTCAGGTCTTTTACCTGACGAACGATGCGGGAGAGATAGAAGGGAGCAAGATTGTTTTCAGGCTCTTCAATCGCGATGAGGGTGAGCGCCGGCAGGGGAACGCCGCCAGCCTGGAACCCGGCACTCTCAGGATCTGCGGCGATTCCGGCTTCCACATCAAGAGCCGCAGCAGTCATAGCAAGGTGAAAGAGCGACCTTTGTCCGTCGCTCAAGTCATCAAAAGCTCGCTCCCGTCCGGCCTCGTCCGGGTGGAAGACCACTTCGACCTTACGGATGAATTGCTCAAAGCGGAGATCAAGTGGGCGGAAGACAGGCGTTGCGTCAGTTCCCGCAGTGTGCACTTCTTGCCACCGCCGAGTCACCGCGGCGGCAATGACATCAACGGCCGGCTCCACCCCAAATGCGCCGTTCAAGGTTGCGCCGGTGTTCGTGAATGCGTCGCGTACCCCTTGCGACCAGTTAATAGCACGCCACAACCTTCCCCGCAAAAATGCCGTCACCTGCGATGCGCCGTCTCGCGTCGCCGGCACGTAAAGCATTTGGATCCGCGCCCTGTCGGTTGCCTTCAGATCAATGCAGTCAGCGTCAGTGAACGCGCCGAAAGTTCTGATCGCCCAATATTTCTGTTCAACTGCACCATCGAGCGTACCATCATCGGTCCATGTCGCTTCAAGTCGAAGCCGGCATTTTAACTTTCCGGCTTCATCAGCGGCCATCTGGTGAAAGAATTCCGGAATTGCCACGCCATCGCCGCCGTCAGCATCTAGCTCTGGGAAGGCAATAATTGCCTCGAGAACGAGGTTCCGCTGAGCCGGCACGACCAATTCGGAAGTAGGGATGTGAAAATCCTCACGCCGCAGTCGTCTTTGATCGTTCGTCACTCCAAAGAGGCGCTGCAAGGCCTGCATCATGGCAGTCTTTCCTGCGCCATTGATGCCGACAAAAGCAGTGAGACGAGGGCCCAGATCAACGCTTGTCTCAAGTGGTCCGTAACAACGAAAATTCGTTAGAGTGAGTCTTTCAATAAACACGTAGTTTAATCCTTCCCCTACGAGATTCCTCGTTGCCGTCCCGATATGACTGCGAAATAAGATCGCGGCTTCATGCCGTGAACTCTTAGCCCGACAATGTCCGCACGGTCTGTATCGGCATGAAAAGGCGCAAAGGCTGATCTGGCAAAGGAATGAAGCCGAAGGATTCGTAGTATGCTTTTCGGCGCGCCACCGTTTCGGGGTTTCCGCAGTCGAACACATCGAGAAGGACAGCACAGGTTCCGATTTCGTCTGAGACGCGACCAATCCTGTTGAGCGCATCAGCAAGCAATGCGCTGCCCAAGCCCTTGCCCTGCATCGTTTGATCGACACCTATCATGGAAATGAACGCGGCTGGCAGCATGCCGTGCCTCGGTGCTTTCTTGGCCAATGCTTCCGGCATATCCTCTGCAACGACGGCATGCATGTTGATACCGTAGAACCCAAGGGTTTTGCGGTCCTCGTCGAGCACGACCCAGATCCGGACGACATCAGCCTTCGACCCCTTCTTGGCCGTCAGCTTCAGGTAATTGTCGATTTGAGGTACACCACAGGAAAAAGCCGTTCGATCCTGGCTCTTGGCATCGAACGGCTCGATTGTGAACTTGGTGTCTACGGCGGCGTCAGTCGGCATTCGCGATCAGCGTCTCGCGCAATGCAAAAGCCTGCTTCAACCGATTATTCGGCTTCGGAGGACTCACAAGAGCGCCAAAGAACGCAGCACGATCCGCCTCGCTCTCCAACGCCGTCAACTTGTGAGCTTCAATCGTGGTCTGCGCGGCCTTGTATGCAGCGCTCACAACAAAGGAGCTTACTTCAACACCGCTCAGGGTTGCTGCGCGACTGATCACATCCTTCACCGAAGGCTGTGTACGCGCTTCCAGCCGAGCGCTCTTGGGCTCGTCGACAGCGACAGTGCTATCCTCAAACGCCAACATGGTTGCCTCCTTGCTCCGAAACGACGTCAAGCGGCAAGACGCCGCTCACACGAAACTATGTACGGCATATCGTCGTACATGTCAAGTGTACGGCGAATTTCCGTACGTTAGGACGAAGCCTGGCTAACACATTCTCTGAGCGAGAGGCAAACTCACTTTTCTCGAACGGTCGTACCCGGGTTCGCCTTGCCATGCTTTGCCGTCACGAAGCGACCGGAAATTGCGCTCCGATAGCTGCCACCGGTAGAACCGCTCTTGCCAGGCGCTTCTTTTACCGTGGTGCGCGGATGTGACTTCCCATAAGTCTTTGTCACATACCGCCCCGATTTCGCGCTGCGATAGCTCCCGCTGTTGCCTTTGCCTGCCATCTGAATTCTCCTTCTCAAGTCTGGCGTGTTAGTAGTTCCTCCGAGGCGGAGGGCTGGTTGGGTTCCAAACAAACCGAAGAACCTCCGCTGGAGGCCTGCGGGTCTTCATTGCAAAATCCAGTAACTCAGAACCGGAGGCGTTCTTCTGGTCAGATGACCGACAGCATTGGGCGTATTTCCCGAATGGATGTTCACATCCGCAAAACTCATCGTCGCCGAGTTCGAGCAGTCTCTCAGCTGCAATCAGCACAGATTGCCGGCCGGGCCATTTTCCGTATTTCTCGAGGTAGAGATGTCGCACGGCCCAGAGGCTATAAAGGTCGAGCAGTCCGGTCACCGAACCGCCGGGAAGCCATGTCTTGTCTCGTGGCTCGAATGCGCAAATCGAGCCATCGGGAAAATTCGTATGCCTCGGCCCGATCCATGTTTTACTGACAGCAGTAGTCCAAAAGCCCCAGGCTCGAACCGGCCTTCTGGTGGTGTAG
Source organism: Sedimentitalea sp. XS_ASV28 (assembly GCF_041224545.1). Taxonomy (NCBI): domain Bacteria; kingdom Pseudomonadati; phylum Pseudomonadota; class Alphaproteobacteria; order Rhodobacterales; family Paracoccaceae; genus Sedimentitalea; species Sedimentitalea sp. XS_ASV28. The sequence goes on from NZ_JBGFGP010000145.1 coordinate 52,344, forward strand.
GGAAGTTGAATGGCAAATGCGGCTCGTCTACCTAGGCCTTCGATCAGATCGCTCTCAGTGAAGAGCCACATCTGCCTTTCTTGAGGAAACGCGAGCAGACCCGGGTACGCGTCCCGGCATTCCCCTATGCCTTCCGCATAGCGAGACCGTAGTCCTGGCTGGACGAACGGTGCTCCGGAAGCGGGCGCCCGGGATTGTCCGGTCGTCCCTTGCCATCCGGCGGGCCGTTCCCACGGTCGGGTTGCGGATCGTGTCGATTGGTGCCGTGCATCGGCTTTCTCCTGGCCCGAAGGTTTCAAGACAATCGAGGAGTTGTCGGGCCGAATGACCCCCCGATTGAACACCGTCGGCAGAATGCCGGCGTCGAGGCCTAAGCCGATGGCTTTAAGGTCGCCCTCAATGCTCTTCCTCATTCCTACCGCCCCTTTCCAGAAGCCCTCGGACCGAGGCCCGAACACTTGATGTTGTGCGACTCTGTGTTAAAAGCACACTATGGGAGGACTGCACGCCGTGTCAAGGCGTGCGATTAGCACGGCATTAACTTATGAAAACAGACAAGCAGGCTTTGATCAAAGCGCTGAAGAAAAAGCGCGAATCTGAAGGGCTTAGCATCAGGGCTCTATCAGAGCGCGTCGGCATCAGCTTTTCCTCACTGGCCCGGATTGAGCGCGGCGAGGGTGAACCCGACAACAATTCAACGATTCGGATTATCGAGTGGCTCGGTCCGGATGCCCAAGATGCTGGTCTATCCTTCGACAGTGTGGCGTTGGTTCACTTCCGCGCAGCGAAGAACGTCCAGTCAAAAACGGTACACTGCCTCTTGCAGGCGGCACAACAACTCGTACGAAACAACAGCAACGCGTTCCCTATCAGCGAGGACTTCGCCGAAACCGACTCTGAGTTGGCCGGGGCAGTCGCACTGTCCAAATCCGAGATGGAAGAAATGGCGAATGGACTGCGGGACGACTTGGAGGTTGCATTAGATGCGCCCCTCGACGCGCTGAACATTCGAATTGATGGCGTGGATGTTTACACAATCTCCGATGTCCATGGCCTTGGTGCCGAAAGCGCGAAGTTCTTGCTTGGACAAGGCGGCCGCGAATGGTCAGCCATGAGCGTACCTCTCGACATGACAGAGGATAGGTGGGCAATTTTGCGGAACGACAGTCACACACCGGAACGTCAGAAAGTTACATATTTGGAAGAGTGCTGGCACATCCTCCTCGGACACAAACTGACCCGGATTGCCAAAGTCGCCGACGCGTTCGGTCGGACGTATGATAGCACTGAAGAACACGACGCGTTCTATCTCGCTTCCGCGACCATGCTCCCCGAAACCGAAGTGAGATCCCAGGTCACTGCAGGGAAGTCAGCCGCTGAGATTGCCGCTTGGTTCGGCACTTCTCCAGAACTGGTTGAGTATCGCATCAAGCGTCTGGGACTTTGGCGCGTCTACAAGAACAAGGGCGTTGAACTAAACGACTAGACTTCGGTTATCTCCTCATCAGAAGCAGCATCAATCGCTACTTGCTCATGTCGGAGAATCCCGCATCCTCCAGTTGCTCTCGATCGGGAAGATCGCGCAGGCTCGCCAACCCGAAGGCGACAAGGAACTGCGTGGTGGTGACGAAGGTATAGGGCGCCCCGCGACGCGGCGCCCTTGGCCCGGTCCCGATCAGCTCTCGTTCATGCAGCCGCCCGATCAGGTCGCGGCTGATCTCCTTGCCGAAGATGTCCTTCAGCCCGTCGCGGGTGATCGGCTGGTTGTACGCGATGGCCGCCAGCACCGCGACGTCGAATCCGCTCAGGTCCAGCAACTGGTCGCCGACATCCGCCGCAGCGCGGATCGCGGGGGCGTAGGCCGCCCGCGTCCGGAACATCCAGCCACCGGCGACACGGGCGATCTCGAAGGCCCGACCCTCAAGATTGGCGCTAAGATCCTCGACCAGCAGATCGACCGACACCCCCTGCCCCACGACCCGCGCCAGATCTTCGCGCGGCACCGGCGAGGCGCTGGCAAACAGCACCGCCTCGATCCGGCGCATCCATTCGCGCCACCTCAGCTCCGGCGGCAGGTCGGACAACTCGCGGTCAAGCTCCGGCTCCGATCTGTCCTTCGCCATCTCTACACCCCGTAGAGCCGGAAGGTGTCGCGGCCCGTCAGCTCGCGCACCGCACCAAGATCGACCAGACGGTCGCACAGCCGCCGCGCGGCACGATCCGGCAGGGGTAGTGCTGCGGGCGCAACAGCGTCGCGGGTCAGCAACATCTCAACAGCGGCGCCCGCCGCCTTTGCCCGCAGCTTCGGGGTGACCGCCTCCAGATGCGCCGCCCGGCGGGTGAGGTCGGCAGCGAGACGCAGCGCTTCGACCGCCGAAGTCAGAAGCGCGCGATGGCAGGCCAGCCGCAGGTCATCACCCTGCTTCCGCAGATCGGCGCGTTTCAGGCCCGCGGCCAGCAGCGGGACCACATGGGCCCAACCAAGCGCCTGCGCGAGGGCGGCATCGGCCAGCACCAGCGCCGGCGCGCGCGGGGCATCGGACTGCACCGCCTCCAGAACCATCGCCGCACGGGTCACCGGCGCTCCGCGTCCCGCGTCGAGCCATATGGCGATCTGCCCCGGCTCAATGCCCGGCAGCGCGCGGGCCAGCGCCTTGACCGAGAGGGGCCGCTCCGCAGCCCGCCGCCATTCAAGGCAGGTTTCGCCTGCCGGTCCGGGCAGGTCGCCGGGGCGCAGAAGGTGGATCGCATCGCGCAGCTCTGCGGCCCGCTCCGGGCGCCCGGAAAACGCGACGCAAGCCTCCGCCGCCCGCAACGCCAGCCTGTCCCGCAGCAAGGCCCGGGGCACCTCCTCGCGTTCCAGCACAAAGTGCAGATGGCTCAGCGCCGCACCTGAAAAGAACGCAACATCTTCAAAGGTTTCCGCGCGCACGGAAGAGGCCCAGGAGGGTATCCTGGACGGGGTGCCAAGGGCGCTGAGGGGATCCGGCCGGGCAAATGTCATGGCCGCAGCCTACAGGTGCGCGGCGCTTTTGGCTATAGAATACCAACCTAAGCGCCCCAGCTTGCCGATTGCAATTATGTCCAATAAGTTTGCATTATCGAACATAAATAAGTATGCTGGAAATCAGTTCAATGTCGTTTTAGTTTCATGGGTGGATTCGGCCGAAATTGCCTCTCTCGTCGAGGAAATTTCCATTTAACCGGTGGACTGCCTCTTGCTCAATCTGTGGACTCGTTCCGCTCCAGCGTCAATCGTGCACTTTCCTTTGCCGTTCCGTAGATCCCGCCCATCCGTGAGCCACGGCAATAGTGCGACACGCAGGAACAGGACGAGGGCGGCCTCCGGCAGGACCGCGCCGGGCACCAGATCCGCTCCGAAGAGATCATGTAGGATCATCAGCGTCAGAGCCCGCCAGCGCACTGTTAGGTGCTGAAGAGGCGCAGGCCGACCGACGGCCGCACGGGCCTTGTAGGGACAATTCCATCCAGGTTCATCGCACCAGAGCGCGAGAACAGGCCGGGCCGCCCCGTCGCGATCGAGCGGCGCCCACAGAGTGCGAATTCCACGCTCGAGTCGATCGAGACGGCCTGAGTCCCCTCTGACGATTTCGCTGATCTGGCGTTGGAGCTCGGGGACACCTGCGGCGAAATCCGCCTTCAAAGGGTCCGCTGCCTCCCCCACCGGTCAAAACGGCATCACACTTGCGACAGAAGGGGCGCAGCAGGCCATTCAGCATATCCGGCGCCACATCGTCAACCTGCCGTGCGCCTACGTCTCTACCCCCCTGTCCCGCCAGGTACACCATCATCTCAAGAGGCTCCGACCCGTAGCGCGCGGCAACGTCTTCGTCGAACGGCTGTGGCGAACGATCAAATACGAGGAGGTGTATCTGCGCGCATACGACGGCGTCTCGGCTGCGCGTGAAAGCCTGCGCCGGTATCTGGTGTTCTACAACGGTAGGAGACCGCATTCATCGCTGGACGGGCAAACACCCGATCAGGCATATCTCAACCCGTTACGACCAATCCCGGCCGCAGCTTAACCAAGCGGAAAATCTACTTACGAAATAACCCGAAACTGTTCAAATAAAACGAACCACCTATCACACACACTGAATCGGTTTCAGAAATGCGACACGGGCAACCTCTTGAAAAGAAATGGAGCGCAGTCTCAGAAATTTCGGCAGATCGACATCGTGCCCAACTCGCCGCTCGAGGCGCTGTACAGGCGCATCACGCGCAATCGTGTCACGGGACAACTGGAGCAGGAGATTTCAGAGACCGAACTGATGCCTCTCTACGATATTTCGCGCGGGACGGTTCGAAAGCTGTTGATGCGGTTATTCGCAGAAAGTCTTGCACGGCGACAACGGGGCATAACTGGCGGTTCGCCGACATGCTAAACGACGAAACCGAGGCGGAAAGCTACGAGCTCCGCCAGTTGGTGGAATGCGCATCGCTGCTGTTGCCGCGTTTTACCTTCGACGCAGAAGAGGCCGCGATGATGGGATGTGCCCACGAGAAAATCGTCGCGGGTAGCTTCTACGGAAACGTGTGGTTCCGCGCGAACGCCGAGTCCCACGAAAGCCTGGTCGGGTTCTCTCGCAACCAGTTCGCCGTTCAGCTTATTCATCAGCAGAACAGCCTTAGCCGGGTGGGTGAAGCCGCGACATTCCAAACGCTTCCGTTCGCGCGCGTGCGCCAGTCCCGTCAGGAGCACATGGATATTCTCGATGCCGCTGAATCAGGCGATCTGCAATGGGCAGCAGCGCTATTGAAGCGCCACCTTCAGGCCGTAGCGACGTTCAGACACGACAATACCGAATGAAAAAATGCAGCGATCCGCTGCCACGAGAATACAACAAAAGAGGATCAGAAGTTGGAATTCATCAGCTTCGAAGAAGAACTGCGCACAATCGCTATCCCGTCCGGCCGAAAAAATCGACGGCGTACTGGCTGAGAACTATCGTACCGAGCTATGGTGAACCGGCCCCTGCCCTTTTCGGATTGCCAGTTGGCAATATTCCGATTTCTTCAATAAATGCCGTAAGTTGCCGATCAGACAGGGTTCGCTTCAGCGTATTTGCGGAAAAATGCGAGAAAGGCGCGGTCGGGGTCTCCAGACGGCCCCTTGTCCTGCGCCCAGCTGCGCCACTCCCCTTCGACAAAATAGATGTCATAGCCGGGGAACCGCAGCTTGGCGGTCTCGTACGTCTGGGTCTTGAGCGATGCCCCCTGCCGATCCAACCACCCCGGACGCGGCCTCAGCCGGGGTGATGGCGCAACCTCCTCTGCCCTGCCCTCCGCACGGGCACGACGACCGGGCGATGCGAACTGCAACGCGCGCTCGGCCTTGCCCGTTGCCTCGCCATCCTTACGCCACCAGCGCAGCTCGACATGCGTCACGCTGCGCCCGGTCTTGATCGGCAACACTTCGACCATGTAGTCGGACAGCGCCGAAACCTCCGCAACCGCTGGATCGATCGCGCGCATTCGCATGTTGGACCATGACGTCAGCTTGCCCTTGGGCACCCCAAGCACCCCGCGCAGCGCCTCGAGAGAGAATTTCTCTGACGATCGCCAACGCAGTTTGCCCCGCTTTTGCACCATCTCGTACAGCGTCAGGGCATATTTGGAGCTAAGCGCAAACATTACCTCGCGCTGCAGGCGTGCAAAGATGGTCGAGTTCGAGATGATCTTGCGCAGCCGCGGCGGTATCTCGTATTCCAACAACCCGTCCGACCGGGCCATCTCGAGGTTGCCGCCCAGCAGCTGTACCCGCTCGATAGCAGCCTTGCCTTCCCAGACGGCCTCCACCTTGACGATGGCGGACATCAGGCGTTCGATGCTTTCACCCACCCGGTCGTTGGAATTGTGCGAACCGCGCAGTTCAGACTTGGCGATGACATGCAGCACCGGCTTGTCGATCGCCTCCCAGGCGTTCTCCAGCAACTGGTTGTAGATGCGCCGATCCGTGAGCGTCAGCGGGGTGACTTCGATCAGATCCACCAGCTCGCCGGGCTTGACCAGCGATTCGCGGCTTGGCCGGGCGTCAACGGTGCGGTAAGGTTTGGTTGGCTTGGACATTCTGCGCGATTCCATACCTCTTTTTCTTACATTTGTATCCGCAGGAAAGTAATTTGACAATATCGGGCGAGAGCGGAAGCCACCCAGAATGTAAGCGCAACGCAGTAGTCGTTAACGGCTTCTGATTCGCAGACCCCTGCAAATCAAGTGTTTTTGTCGCCCCCGATTCGCCCCCTGCCCTCTCACCCGAAACGTAAGTTTTAGGCATGCAAAATGTAGCGTCAGCCATCCCCATCCGTAGCGCGAACTATCCCGGAAAGTACGCCGAACCATCCCGATATGTAGTCTAAACTAACCGAACTGCCCTGTTTTCCAAGGCTGGCAGGCCCCCTGAACAAATGAAATCTTGAATCAAGAACCTTTTTGTTTTTTCATTTTTTGGTTTGAGATTTATCTTCAATCCGACCGTCCCACACAAAACCTTACCTTTGGGGCGCGGATAGCGTAGTAATCGAGCTCAATCTCCGAACTTCAATGCCAACACCAATCACTTCCGGTGATTGAAGCACAACAGCGCAAGGTTCGGTTTTGGAGCAAACATGCTGAAATATTCGCACTTGAGCGGATTGACCCAAACGTGCATTCTGACGCCAACTATAACCTAGAGCAGCGCACGTACTATGCAGGATTTCCCTGTCTCGCTAGACGAGATCAACAACCTCGCCCGCCGAGCCGATACCGTGATCCAGCGGCTGCGTGAACGGGTATTTTCACCCGGTGCGCAGAAAAGCCTCGGCGTCAGGTTCAATGTACGCACAGCCGCCGAAATGACCGGTCGGACGGAAAAGGCTATTCGAGACGCCGAGGCGGACGGCCGGCTGCCGACCCCAGAAAAAGACCCCGATACGGGTCGGCGGACGGGTTATAACCTCGAGGAGGTAAACCGGATGCGCGAGGTGTTCGGAACCCTGCCCCACCGCGCACCTGGTGATCCGGCGACAGTGCTGGCCGTACAGAACTTCAAGGGTGGCGTTGGCAAATCCACCGTTGTCGTTCATCTTGCGCAGTTCCTCGCTTTGCGCGGCTACCGCGTATGCGTGATCGACTGCGACAGCCAAGGCTCCACGACCTCGATCTTCGGTCTGAACCCGGACGTCGATGTGGATGAGGACGAGGATACGCTCTATCCCTTCTTCCGCCACGGCGGGCCCACCACTTTGCACTACGCTCTGCGTGCGACCTATTGGCCGGGGATCGCGATGATCCCCGCGAACCTCGGGTTATACGATGCCGAGTACGAATTCGCCGCCCGCATGGTGCGCGAACAGAATTTCGTGCTCGACCGTCTGCGCGATGGGATAGAGACGATTTCCGACCAGTTCGATGTCATCCTGCTGGACCCGCCTCCGGCGCTCGGGATGATCTCTCTTTCGGTGTTGCGCGCGGCGAATGCACTGCTGATCCCGGCGCCGCCGAACAACATCGATTTCGGCTCTACCGCGCACTTTCTGAAGATGATGGGCGCCACGCTGAACGAGCTTTCCGAACACGGGGGTGCGCGTGGCTATCATTTCGTCAAGATTCTTGCGACCAAGATGAACGATCAGAAAAGCGCGCACCAAGCGATCAAGCGGGTGATGGAGGCGGTGTTTCCGCAGGACGTCCTGCAGGCTGTATTGAAGGACAGTGCCGAAATCGACAACGCGACAGCCAATCTGATGACCGTGTACGAAATGACCGGACCCGCCACCCGAACCGAGACGCACAAGCGCTGCCGAGTCTACCTGGACGCGGTGGGCCGTGAAGTTGAAACCCTGATCCGCAAGACATGGCCCAGCCATCACGCGGTGCTGAGGAAGGAAGGCATTCTGTGAGCAAGCGACACGATGCAGTTTTCGACGACGTTCTGAAAGACCTTGGAGACGCTACGCCGGTTCGCGACAGGTCAGGCGCGCGGTTTCTGAAGCGGTCAAACACGCTGGCCGATCAGGCGACCGGCCAGCGACAGGAAAAGGTGTTGCGGCTGGTCGATCCTGTGCGCTGCGTTATGTGGGAAGGTCACAACCGCGCCTACGACCTACTGACCGAGGAAAATTGCCGCGACCTGATCGACGGGATCCTCAGCCAGGGGCAGCAGGAATTTCCGGCCATCGTCCGGCGCCGACCGGACGGGCAGGGGGCAGAGTTCGAGGTAATCTGCGGCGCGCGTCGGCACTTCGCAATTTCCTGGTTGCGGGCCAACAACTATCCCAAGTTCGAATACCTGATCGAAGAGCGTGAGTTGACCGACGAAGAGGCGTTCCGCCTTGCTGATATCGAGAACCGCGACCGCGAGGATATTTCGGACCTTGAACGCGCGCGCGATTATGCCAAGGCCGTGGAGGCCTATTACGGCGGCAAGCAGAATGTGATGGCCGAGCGCCTGCAGGTATCAGCGGGCTGGCTGTCGCGGTATCTGCAGCTGGCGCGGCTGGACGACCGGATCGTGCGCGCCTTTGGCAGCATCCGCGAAATCAGGGAATTGCATGCCCGCCAGCTGAAACCCCTGATGGCCACGGATGCCGGTCGTCAGGCGATGTTGGCGGAGGCCGATGCCATCGCGGCGGCGGAGGGCACGTTGCCTGCCGCCAAGGTCATGGCACGCCTGCGCGCGGCGGCGCTGCCGCGCAAGGAACGGAAGGCGGCTGACGAGGTCTATCGCAGGCACCCGGAAGAAGGAGGGGTGCAGGTGCGGCGGAAGGGGCGGCGCATTCAGCTGGAATTCGACAAGGAGCTTGGTGGCAAATCGCTGCGCATGGCGCTCGAGGCGTTCATGAAAGCGCACGAGGCGGCGAAGGGTTGATTGCCAATTGGCAATATCTGGAAAAATCATGATAGGTCAACGGTTTAGAAAGAGTGGGTAGGGCAGGGGGCAGCCCATGAGTGGAAATCAGCGCGACCGCGTACGCCAACCGCAAAGGAAACGGGGGATCGCCCGGTTCCATCACCTGCTCGACGCAACCGAGGCCCTGCTGACGAAGCGGCCAGACAGCGATATCAGCCTCGCGCTGCTGGCGCAGGAGGCGGACGTGCCGCTGCCGTCGATCTACCACTTCTTTCCAAACAAGGATGCGATCCTCGTCGCGCTTGCGATGCGCCATCATGAGCAGCTTGCCGAGATGGCGCGCGAACCGCTCGATCCGCCGCCGGACACTTGGCAGGACATCGTCATCCGGCGGCAAAGAGCCGGGGTGGAATTCCTGAATGCCCATCCTTCCGCCCTGCGGTTGTTCATGGGGGCGGGGGTGAGCGCGGAGGTGCGCACGCTCGATCTGGAGGGAAACGCCGCGCTGGCGCAGTTGCGGGCGCGGGAGTTCCGCCATTGGTTCGATTGCCGCGGCATTGCGGACCTCGAAGCGCGGCTGGCCGTGTCTATCGGGGTCATGGACGGGGTCTGGGCGATTTCATGGTCGCAGCACCGCCGACTGACCGAAGCCTATCTCGAAGAAAGCACCCGCGCTTCGATCGCCTATCTGCGGTGCTATCTGCCGGAGATTCTGCCTCGTCTGACGTGAGGGCGTATTAGCAGAATAAATTATCACTAACTCGTGGTTCTGAAGGCGCGCTTGCGAGCATTCGATAACCACACCGCCACTCAAAAGCCTCAGAAAATATGAAGAATTATGACCAACTCGCGGCACCAGTCCAGAAGGAAAGGGCTTAGCGACTGGCCACGAATACCCACTATGCGGTCGAATTTCCTGTCGCTAATCTGAACCTGGCGGCGCCAATAAGAACAGACAAGGCGCATGCTGGGGCCGGTCAGCGAACCCCTGAACCGGCGAAACTACCATCAGGGAAAGGATTTCGACCATGACGAAGACCTATCTGCAAAAAAGGACGGGCCTGATCGCCACCGCAGTCGGCGCGTTGCTTGGCGCCACGCCTCTCGTCGCGCAGGACACGCTTGTCATCGGGCGGTCGATGGACGTCAATTCGCTCGATCCGGCGCGCGCGTTTTGCGACACCTGCCAGATTTACCTTACAGCGGTTTACGAGCCGCTTCTGACGCTGGGTGAGGACAACCAGACGCTGGTGCCGAAACTGGCGCTGAGCTGGGAAAACAACGAAAACTTCACCGAGTTCACCTTTAGCCTCAATCCCGACGCCGTATTTTCGGACGGAAGCCCGGTCGAGGCTCAGGATGTGGTCTGGTCCTTCGAGCGGTTGCGCAACCTCAAGGGGTCGCCGTCTTTTCTGATGGAAGGCACGCAGAGCATCGAAGCGGTGGATGCAAAGACCGTCAAGATCACGGTCGACGCGCCAAATTCGGAATTTCTCTACAAGGTTTCTGCTCCCTACACCGGCATCCTGAATTCCGAGGCCGCGATGGCCGGCGGGGCCGTGGGCGACGAAACTGCGGACACCGCCGACGGAGCAGAGGGCTGGTTCCTCGAGAACTCGGTCGGCAGCGGACCCTTCGTGCTGACAAACTACGCGCCCGAAGACGAACTACGCCTTTCGCGCAACGATGCCTATTACGCGGATGCGCCGGCCTTCAGCGAGGTGGTGTTCACGCAAATCCAGGATTCCGTCAGCCAGGCGCAGGCGCTGGAAACCGGGTCGGTGGATATCGCCATGCAGCTTGACGCCGACACGGCGCAGTCGCTCGACAATCCAGACGTGGTGACCGAGGTCGTGCCGTCGTTCAACTTCATCTACTTCGCCTTCATGCCCGGGTCTGAGGCGATGAAGGACAAGCTGACGCCGCAGGTCCGCGAGGCGCTGACCTATGCGGTGGATTACGACGGGATGATCGAATTCACCGTCGGCGGAAACGGTAACAAGATCGCGGCCCCCATTCCCAACGGGTTTCCCGGTACGGCGAACCTGTCGCCGCGCAGTCAGGACGTGGAAAAGGCCAGGTCAATGCTGGCAGAGGCCGGGATCGAGGACGGTTTCGCGATGGAAGCAGTCTATCCCAACGATAACGTCTATGGCGTCGATCTGAACGTCATGATGCAAAAGCTCCAGCAGGACTTTGCTCAGGTCGGTGTGAATGTGGCGCTCAAACCCGTAACCTATCCGGTCTGGCGCGAGGACATGGCCAATGGCCGTGCAGACCTCACGGCGGTCTATTACGCGCCGGACTATTATGGTTCGGGGCAGTATGCCGCGTATTTCGGGATGACCGAAGGATCGACCTGGGTGCAGCGCGCCGGGTACAATTCGCCCGAAACCGTGCTGAACCCCGCGCAGGGCGATCTTTATGCCCAGGCGCTGGCGGCGTCGGGTGAAGATGCCAATGCCAAGTACGAAGAACTGGCCAAGTCGATGATGGCTGACAACGTCATCATCCCGGTGGTCAGCCCGAACCTGGTTCTGGCCTATCGCAGCGACATCGACGGTGTGCGCTATAGCGCTTGCTGCAACCTGCCCATCGCTGAAATCTCGCGTAAGTAAGGGCCGGGGGGATGCTACGCTATATCCTTCGCCGGATTCTGGGTGTGCCCTTTCTGCTGTTGGGCGTGGCCAGCGTGGCGTTCATCCTGTCGCAAAGCACCAAGGGCGATCCACTCTCCGCCCTGGTGCCCGAGCGGATGATGAACAACCCCGAGATAGTAGCAGCGGTCGAGGCCCAGTGGGGTCTTGATCAACCGCTGCCAGTTCGCTACGCGATCTACATGAAGAACCTGGTGCAGGGCGACATGGGCACCTCGTTCAACACGCGACGCCCGGTGGCGCGCGATATCGCCGACAGGTTGCCCGCCACACTGGAACTGGTCTTTGCCGCGATGATCGTCGGCACGATCTTCGGTCTGGCGATCGGGCTGCTGTCGGCGCAATTTCGGCATACGGTCTTTGACAATGCGGCGCGTGGGTTCGCGCTGCTGGGGTCGTCGCTTCCGATCTTCTGGTCGGGGCTGATCATGCTTTACGTTTTCTCCGTTCAGCTGAAATGGACGCCCGGTACCGGGCGGCTGGACGCACGGACACCGCCGCCTGAAACAGTTACCGGTTTCTACAGCATCGACGCGCTGCTGGCCGGGGATTGGGCACTGTTCGTACAGGCGTTGAGCCATCTGGCGCTGCCCGCGCTGGTGCTGGGCTGGTCGGTCGTCGGCATCGTCGCGCGGCTGGTGCGGTCCTCGCTGCTGGAGGCGCTGGGGCAGGATTACGTGCGCACCGCACGCGCCAAGGGAGCTTCCGAACGGGTGGTGCTGATGAACCACGCGCTGCGCAATGCGCTGATCCCGGTGCTGACGGTGCTGGGCTTCACCTTTGCCTATCTCATCACCGGCGCGGTACTGACCGAGGCGATCTTTAGCTGGCCCGGGATCGGGTCCTATGCGGTCGCGGCGGCGCGGTCGCTGGATTACCCGGCGATCGGCGGGGTGACAATCGTGGGGGCGACCGCGTTCCTGCTGGCCAATCTCGTCACCGACATTGCTTATGCTTGGGCCAACCCGCGCATCAAGGTGTCGGGATGAGTGCGGTGGATCAGATGCGGCTCAGGGGGGGTGCGGGGCGGTTGCGTCTCGCGCTGCGACGGTTGCCGCTGACTGCGCAGATTGGCATTTGCATCCTGCTGTTCTGGGCGATCACCGTTCTGACGATCCAGTTCTGGCCCATCGCCGACCCGCTGATGATGGTCGGGCGGCGGTTGCAGCCCCCGGGCGCGGACCATTGGTTCGGGACCGATGCGTTGGGAAGGGACGTGCTTTCAAGGACGCTGCATGGCGCGGTCTACACCATCCCGGTTGCGGTCATGGTGGTGGTGGCGTCGGTCATCATCGGTTCGGCGTTGGGTGCGGTGGCCGGGTTCTATGGCGGCTGGTTCGACGCGGTGATCATGCGCGCGGCGGATGTCACTCTATCATTTCCGCCGATCCTGCTGGCCATGACGGTTGCGGCGACGCTGGGGCCGGGGTTGCCGAACGCCGGGCTGGCGATGATCATCGTCTGGTGGCCGATCTACGCGCGGCTGATGCGCGCGCAGGTGCTTGAGGTCCGCACCCGCGAACATGTCGAGGCCGCCGTCGCGGGCGGGGCGGGCAGGGGGCGTGTGCTGGTGATACATATCCTGCCGCTGTGCTGGACGCCCACGCTGATCAACGCGACGATGGATTTCGGGCAGGTCGCGCTGCTGGCTGCGTCGCTCAGCTTCATCGGTCTGGGCGCCGTGCCACCAAGCCCGGAATGGGGCAGCATGATTTCCGAGGGGGCGGCCAAGTTCTACAGCTGGTGGATCGCCGCCGGTCCCGGCATGGCGATCCTGTCGGTGGTTCTAGCCACGTCTTTTCTGGGCGACGGGCTGCGCGACATTCTCGACAAGAGAGCGGCGGCATGAGCGCGCCCCTGCTCGAGATCACAGGCCTGCGCGCTGCCTTTCCCGGCCCCGACGGCCCGGTGGAGGCAGTGCGCGGCGTGGATTTCACGCTGGAGGCTGGCGAGGTGCTGGGCATCGTGGGCGAAAGCGGCTCGGGCAAGTCGGTGGCGATGATGGCGCTAATGCAACTGTTGCCGAAACAAGCGAGGGTATCCGGTTCGGCCCGGATCAAGGGGCGCGAACTGATCGGGATGGGTGCGCAGGACATCCGCCGTATCAGGGGCCGCGAGATCGGCTGCGTGTTCCAGGACCCGCTGAGCGCGTTCAACCCGGTGTTGACCATCGGGGCGCAGATTGTCGAGGCTATTCGCCTGCACGACCGGAAGATCAGTCGCCGCGCGGCCCGGGCCCGCACCATCGAGTTGCTGGCCTCGGTCGCGATACCGGAACCCGAGCGACGGGCGCAGCAATATCCGCATGAATTCTCCGGCGGGATGCGGCAGCGCGCGATGATCGCCATGGCGCTGGCCAATGATCCCGCCCTGCTGATCGCGGACGAACCGACCACAGCACTGGATGTGACGGTGCAGGCGCAGATCCTCGACCTTCTTCGTATGCTCGCGCAGGAACGCGGCATCGGCATCGTGCTGATCACCCATGATCTAGGCGTGGTAGCGGGGATGGCGCGGGATATTGCGGTGATGTACGGCGGCCGCGTGGTCGAGACCGGCACCGCCGAGGACATTTTCTATCGCAGCGCCCATCCCTATACGCGCGGCCTGATTGCGGCGATGCCCAAGCTGGACCGGATCGACGAGGAACTGACACCGATCGACGGCACGCCGCCGTCGATCTTTCGACGACCGCCGGGGTGCAGCTTCGCGCCGCGCTGCGCGATGGCCGAGGACGCCTGCCGCGAAACCGATCCCGACCTGCGCTCCGCCGGCGCGACGCGCGCGGCCTGCCTGCGGGCGGAGGAACTTGCAGCCCACGCAGGAGCGCCACGGGGGGTGCTGGCATGACGCGAGGTCCGGTGCTTGAAGTGACGAACCTGTCCAAGAATTTCCCGGTGGGGTCCAACCTGCTGGGCACGCGTCCCGCGCAGATGCTGCGGGCGGTGTCTGGCGTGAGCTTTACCGTCGGTGAGGCCGAGACATTCGGCATCGTCGGAGAAAGCGGCTGTGGCAAATCCACGCTGGGCCGCTGCATCCTGCGCCTGCTAGAACCCTCTGGCGGGCGGGTTGTGCTGGCGGGTCGCGACATCACGCACCTGTCCCAGGCCGACATGCGCCCCGTGCGCCGCGATCTTCAGATCGTCTTTCAGGACCCGATGGCATCATTGCACCCAAGCATGACGATCAGGCGCATCCTTTCCGAAGGGATACGACTCTTGCGGCTTGGCAGCAGGGAGGAGGCGGAGAAAATCCGCGAGTTGATCCAGCTTGTGCAATTGCCGCAGGATGTGGCGGATCGCTATCCGCACGAGCTTTCGGGTGGGCAGCGTCAGCGCATCGGCATTGCCCGCTCCATTTCGGTGAACCCAAAGGTGGTTGTTCTGGACGAGCCTGTTTCGGCGCTGGACGTGTCGATCCAGGCGGGTGTTCTCAACCTGTTGCGCGACCTGCAGAAGCGGCTGAACGTGTCCTTCGTGTTCATCGCGCATGATCTTGGTGTGGTGCGCTACATCTCACACCGGATCGGCGTGATGTATCTGGGCCGGATCGTCGAGGTCGGTCCGGCGGATGAACTGTTCGCAAACCCGCAGCACCCTTACACGCAGGCGCTGCTGTCGGCGATCCCGCTGGCCGATCCGATCCGCGAACGCGCGCGCAAGCGCACAGTGTTGCAGGGCGATCTACCAAGCCCGCTGAAACCGCCCTCGGGTTGCCGGTTCCGCACCCGTTGCCCGCGTGCCCAGCCGCTTTGCGCCGGCGCGGACCCGGATCTGGAGGACAAAGGCAAGGGGCAGTCGGTTGCCTGCCATTTTCCCGGACCGCCGTCGGCCAGATTCCCCGAACATTCCCAGCGACAAGGAGCAGGCGCATGAATTCGGCCTTCGTCCAGAGCAATACATCGCGCGACCGCGCCCTGCGGGATCGCGCGTCTCGCGTCATCCCCGGTGGCATGTGGGGGCATCAGCGTGCCGAGGCGCTGCCAGACGGCTATCCGCAGTTCTTTGCCAGCGGGCGGGGCGCGCGGGTGATCGACGTGGACGGGCGCGAATACATCGATTTCATGTGCGCCTGGGGGCCGATCATCCTGGGTCACCGGCATCCGGCGGTGGAAGAGGCGGTCGTCCGCGTATCCGCGCAGGGCATATGCCTTGACGGGCCGACGGAACATGCAGTGATCCTGGCCGAACGGCTGGTCGAGACGGTCGCCCATGCCGACTGGGCGCTGTTCCAGAAAAACGGGTCCGACGCTATGACGTCATGCGTGACGATGGCGCGCGCCGGGACCGGGCGGCGCAAGATCCTGATCGCGAAGGGCGCCTATCACGGGGCGGTGCCCTGGTGTTCGCCCTCGCTTGCCGGGATCACCGCCGAGGACCGCGCGCATCTGATGCATTTCGATTATAACGACGTCGAAAGCCTCGGGGCCGCGGTTGCAGAGGCGGGCGACGATCTGGCGGCCATCGTCGTCTCCGGCTTTCGCCACGATCTGGGCGTGCCGCAGGAGTTGCCGACACGCGCCTTCGCCGAGGCGGTTCGACAAGCCTGTGACAAGGCGGATGCGGCAATGGTCGTGGATGACGTGCGCACCGGGTTCCGCATCAATCTTGGCGGCGCTCTAGAGGATCTTGGAGTCCGGCCCGATTTCAGTGCCTTTTCCAAGGCCATTGCCAATGGCCACGCGCTGTCGGCGATCACCGGCAACGATCGTTTCCGCGAGGCGGCAAACAAGGTCTTTGTCACCGGGTCGTTCTGGTACGGCGGGCCCGCGATGGCGGCGGCTGTCGCCACACTGGACGAGCTGGCGCGCGTCGACGGACCGGCCGTGATGAACCGGGCCGGGCAGCGGCTGCGCGACGGACTGGATGAACAGGCCACGCGCCACGGGTTCTGCCTGCGTCAATCCGGGCCGCCCGTCATGCCGCTGGTCCAGTTCGAGGGCGACGACCAGGCCGCCACTTTGGGCAACACCTTTTGCGGGGAGGCACTGCGGCGCGGCGTCTACCTGCACCACAAGCACAACATGTTTCTGAGCACGGCCCATACGGATGCCGAAATCGACCGCGCGCTGGAAGCGACCGAAGGGGCCTTTGCCGCCCTGTCGCAGCAGCGCACCACGAGGGGGGAGGCCCAATGACCAAACGCGGCAACGTCAGCCTGTCGGTTCTGGAGGACCGCGCGAAATTCATCCGCAAGGAGACCGTGCGCCTGTCCCGCATCGCCGGGGCCGGACATTATTCATCGACCTTTTCCTGTGCCGAACTGCTGGCGGCGCTCTACTACGACCAGATGTCGATCGAGCCGTCGCAGCCCGGCTGGCCAGACCGCGACAGGTTCGTGATGTCCAAGGGGCACGCGGCGATCGGCCTTTACCCAGTGCTGGCCGACCTTGGGTTCTTCGACCCGTCCGAGCTGGATACCTACACGCGTCTGGGGTCACCTTATGGCGATCATCCGGACATGAAGAAGGTGAAGGGACTCGATTTCTCGTCCGGGTCGCTGGGGCACGGGCTGTCCGTCGGGCTGGGGCTGGCGCTGGCCGCGCGGATGAGCATGCGCGACTACATGACCTACGTGCTGCTGGGTGACGGAGAGCTGAGCGAGGGCCAGATCTGGGAGGCCGCCAATGCCGCCGGCCACTTCAAGCTGCAGAATCTCGTGGCCATCGTGGACCGCAACGGGTTGTCCATCGACGGTCACACCGAGGATGTGATGAGCGTCGAGCCGCTGGAGGACCGCTTTGCCGCCTTCGGCTGGGACACGCAGCGCATCGACGGGCATGATTTCGGTGCCATCCGCGCGGCCTTTGACCGGCTGGGTCGGGGCGGGCAGGGCAAGCCGCAGGTCATCGTTGCTGACACGGTCAAGGGACGCGGAGTGGAACGGATGGAAATGTCGCTGGACTGGCACGTCGGCAATCTGGTGGGCGAGGATTACGACGCCGTCATGTCTGAGCTTGACGCGGGGCTGAGACCCTTCGTGGCGGAGGATATAAAATGACTAAGGACATGCAGGACGAAAGCGAGATCTTTCGCGGCACGACGACAGGCACGACGCGGTTGCGCGACAAGCGATCCGTGCGGGGCACGCCGAAATCTGGGATGCCCGCCTTCGTTCTCGGCGAGGAGCTGGCCGATCTGGCGGAGCACGATCCGCGCATCGTTGTTGCGACTGCCGATCTCGCTTCGGCCAACCGCACCAACGATTTCCGTGACAGGCATCCCGATCGTTTCGTGAATTTCTCCATCGCCGAGAAGAACATGATTACTGCCGCCGCGGGCATGGCATCGACCGGGCTTATCCCCTATGTTGCTACCTTCGCGAGTTTCTCGGCGATCCTCGGAGCGGAGGCGATCCGCACGGATTGTGCCTATCCCAGAATGAAGGTGCGTGTCGTCGGTAGCCATTCGGGCATGTCGATGGGGTTCTACGGCAGTTCGCATCATGCGCTCGAAGACCTTGCCATGCTGCGCTGCGTGGCGGACCTGAAGGTTGTCTGCGCCACCGATGCCAACCACCTTCGCGCGATACTGCGCGCGTCGGTCGAGCATCCGCAGGCGATGTACATCCGGCTTGGTCGGGGGCGCGACCCGGTGGTTTACGACGAGGTTCCAGAGATCGAATTTGGCCGCGCGATCCGTTTGCGTGAAGGGACCGACCTGACGATCATCACCTGCGGCAGCCAGGTGCGCGCTTCGCTCGATGCCGCCGCGAAGCTTGAGGAAAAGGGCGTTTCCGTCCGGGTGGTCGACATGTTCACCATCGACGCCATCGATGTGGATGAAGTCCGCGCAGCGGTGGAAACCGGGAGCATCCTAACGGTCGAGGAACACAATGTTACGGGGGGGCTGGGATCAGCCGTGGCGGATTGCCTTGTCGATATGCCGCGCATCAAATTCCGCAAGCACGGTGTGCCGGACAGGTTCGTCGAGGTCGGCCCACCCGCAGCACTTTATGCCCATTACCGGCTGGACGCCGAAGGCGTGGCCGCGGTCGCGGGAGAGTTGCTGGAGCTGAGCTGACCGGATTCGGGACTTGTCATCTGGTCGTGATGGATATACATATTCGGGCGTATATCCATGCCGGGAGAGGTCCAGATGCAAGTTGCCAAATGAGGAAATTCCCTTGCCGTCCGGCTGCCTGTCGAGCTTGTGCGCGAACTGGGCCTGAAGGAGGGTGACCAGATCGACCTTGTGAAGGGCGAGGGGGCGGTCAACGGTGAGGCGTTCCGCGCCTATGTCGAACGGGTGCCGGTTCCGACACATCGCCCCCGGCGATGTCGAGGCGATGGACAATCCCGGCAGCTACAAGGGCCACGCCGTGCGCAACGCCATACGCGCCGCAGGCACACAGAGGGCTCAATGGCATTGCCAACTTGTCGTGGCCTGCGGTGGAGTTTAAGCGGTCGTCATGAAGATACCAGCTGAGATGCCGCGCCTGAAAGGTTACCGGTTCCCCCGCGAAGTCGTCGCCTACGCCGTTTGGGCATATCATCGGTTCGCACTGAGTACGGCGGATGTAGAGGATCTGCTCGCCGAACGGGGCGTAATCGTCCGCCGGGAAGCCGTTCGCAAATGGGTGAACCGGTTTGGTCGGCATTTCGCACATTGCATCAAGCGCGACCGGCCCGCTGGGGCAGATAAGTGGCACCTCGATGAAGTCGTCGTGCCGATCAATGGCGTGAAGATGTGGTTGTGGCGGGCCGTGGATGGGAGCGGGGATGTGCTCGACATTCTGGTGCAGCCAAGGCGAAACGCCAAAGCGGCCAAGCGGTTTCTGACGCAGTTGATCGCCCGTTTTGGCCAGCCCCGCGTTATCATCACGGACAAGTTGCGCAGCTATATCAAACCGATCGGTCAGCTGGCCCCGGACGCCGACCACCGCGCCCACAAAGGCATCAATAACAGGATCGGGGGCTCGCACCGACCGACGCGGAAGCGAGAGAAGCTCATGGGCCGGTTCAAGTCGCCAAGGCAGGCGCAGCGTTTCCTGTCCGCCCATGACCAGATCAATACGATTTTCAGACCCCACCGCTACCGCCTTGCCGCAATCTCATACCGCCACGCCAGAGCCGCCGCCTTCGGCCTCTGGGAAGACTATGCAGCCGAAATGGCCGCTTGACCGGCAAGGTTCCCACTCATCTCAATCAAGCGAAAACAAGTTGGCAATCCCCTGCTAAGACATAAACAAGGGTGGGGCAAATCTCGGTGAAAATACCGGGTCACTTCTCAGCAGAAATCAACAGACAGTGCAATGAGTTCGCTAAAGTCGCGTGAAACGGAGTAATCAGCCTCCGGAAAAATCGGGGCGGTTCAGAGCAGCGCTTCATTTCCATACACGACCCGGTTGCAAACCTGTTTCACCTGCCCCGCCACGAGATGACATCCGCAGAATTTCGTGAACTCCGCTCCGCCGCCATGAATGCATGGCGCGATATGACACACTGCGGAGTCCTGTGAATATTGCGATCAGCGCCCAGTTGCGAGCGCGGACAGTTAACTTTACAGTGCCGTGACAACTCCTATCGACAATGAGAGCGAAGTTGAGTAGAGTTCCGTGTCCTTCGGGAAAAAGGCCCCATGAAATCGCACGGAACCCCGCACTTTCGCGAGACACGTCCAGTCAGAAAATAAACGTCTTGGCGCCTGTTTCCGGGTCTACCAGACCGCGGTACATTCCTTCAGAATTGAATGGCATCGCGATCTTTCCATCCCTGTCGATTGCGACCAAGCCGCCCGAACCGTCGTTGGGCGCAAGAATTTCATGTACGACATGGTCCGCTGCCTGCCTGAGTGTTTCGCCCCTATGTCGCATACGCGCAGCAATTTCTGCAGCGGCATTCCAGCGGATGAAAACTTCGCCGTGGCCGGTGCAGGACACAGCACAGGTTTCGTTATCGGCAAACGTACCCGCGCCGATCATGGGCGTATCACCCACCCGTCCGGGTAACTTGGCAGTCATCCCTCCGGTTGATGTCGCTGCCGCCAGCGTGCCGCGGAGGTCGCGCGCCACCGCGCCTACCGTGCCGTGACGACGGGCCGGATCGTCAGAAACGCTACCCTCTTTGCGTAGCTTGATCGTCTCTTGCAGCGCATCCCATCGCGCTTGAGTAAAGAAATACTGTTTGTCCTCGAATGCCAAACCTTCTTTGCGAGCGATCTTCAGCGCCTCAGGACCGATCAGCATGACGTGGTCTGTTCTCTGCATCACAGCGCGGGCGAGCTTAACCGGGTTGCGCGGTCCGAAAACTCCGGCAATCGCGCCGGCTTTGCGCGTTTTGCCTTCCATCACCGCCGCATCCATCTCCTGCTTTCCATCCGAGTTGAATACAGCACCTCGCCCCGCATTGAACAGCGGGTCGTCCTCAAGCGCGCAAACCGCTGCGACAGTCGCGTCGAGCGCCGAACCGCCATCACGCAATATTTCTTCTCCAGCGTGCAAGGCACGGGCGAGACCTGTATGAACTGCGGCTTCGCGCTCGCGCGTCATGCGGGATTTGAGAATGGTCCCGGCTCCGCCGTGGATGGCAAGAGAAAAGCTCATAAACCTGTCCTTCGTTTGGCCATGGTCGCCGATTTTCAATTCTGGGTTTGCATTTGATATGCATCGCGAAAGGTTGGCAGACGGGTTCCGTCATAAGCCTCATGGGACGTGCCGTACCATAGCGCGCCGAGGATCGCGGCCTCGACAGACTCGACACCCGCCTTGAAAAAAGTGTTCATGCGGCTCTCACAAATCGATTGAACCGGATGAATTTCGAGCGAGCCGCGCTCTATTTGGTTGGCGGTCGAAAATGCCAGTGCGATATCTCCGCTCTGATGGCCAAGGTAGCTTCCGAGCCTTCCAAGCGCTGCTGCGCTGCGCCGGGCCAGACGGGTGAGTTGCCGCGATTCCATCGGCGCGTCGGTCGCCAGCAGGATGATGATCGAACCGGTGTCAGGTTCCGGGAGCGCGTCGGGTGTCGGGACTCGGTCGCCGTAAACACGCAGTTCGCCTGCCTCGCCGAAGTTCGACAGAACCAGCGATCCGAGCGTGTATTCCGTAGCCCCGACTTGGATCAGACGCGAAGCGCTGCCGATCCCCCCGGCAAATCCAAAGGTCTTCATTCCACTGCCCGCACCGATCGTACCCTGCTCGAACATATTGTCAGCGGCGGCAATGGCAGCTTCAGCATCCGTCTCCGACACCGCAAGTTGCTGGATGTCGTTCACCTTGCCGTCATTGCATTCCAGCACCAGAGGATTGACGGTCGCCTGCCCGCGCCCGATTGCGCTATTTTGTGCGATGGCCCTCCGGATCAGCGCGTTAGAGCATGTGCCTACACCAAAGGTGTTGGTCAGCAGAACAGGCGTTTCGATCTCGCCGAGTTCCTCGACCTGGACAAGCCCCGCGGATTTTCCGAATCCGTTGAGTACGGCGCAACCCGCCCGCACTGGCGTACGGTAGAGATCGCCGCCATGTGGCAAGACTGCGGTCACGCCGGTGCATCGTCCATTACCGCGCAAGTTCTGATGCCCGACTCTCACGCCCATGACGTCACAAATGGTGTTGGAGGCGCCGGAGTGAAAACCTCCGGACTGCAACAGGACTTCGAATGCAGTCATGATATTCTAGCTTTCGTCGAGTTTGGGATCCAGCGCATCGCGCAGCCCGTCCCCGAGAATATTGAAGGCAAGTACCGTCAGAAAAATCGCGAGTCCGGGAAAGAAAGTCAGGTGCCATTCACCTGCCAGCATGTATTCGCGACCTGTAGCGAGCATTGCCCCCCACTCGGCCACCGAAGGTTCCACGCCGAGACCGATGAAGGAAAGGCTCGTTGCGGTCAGGATCGATGTGCCGATCCGCATGGTGAAATAGACGATCACCGCTCCCAGAGCGCCAGGCAGTATATGGCGAAACATGATTATGAAATCGGATGCGCCAGCAGCGCGCGCCGCCTCGACATAGGTGGACTCCTTGAGAGATAGCGTGCCTGACCGGACGATGCGCGCAAATGCCGGAACACTGAATACCGCCACGGCGATGATCACATTGGTAAGTCCGGCACCCAATATCGCCACAATTCCAATGGCCAGAAGTATTCCCGGAAAGGCAAAGAGGACATCCGCGATCCGCATGATTACTGAATCCAGCCAGCCACCATAGTATCCTCCGAAGAGCCCTGCGAGGATACCCAGCACCGCACCGATGGTGACCGAGACAAAACCTATATACATTGACAGCTTCGCGCCATTCAGAATGCGTGCGAAGATGTCGCGGCCAAACTCGTCTGTCCCGGCCCAGTGCTGCGGCGACGGTTCTACCAGTGTATTCATGTAGTCGAAATCATCCGGGCCATAGGGCAGCAGCCACGGTGCCATCAGAGCCGCTGTCAACATCAGCGCGAGAAACATTGCTGCGATCAGAGCAGCACGACGACGAATGAACCGACGGCGAAACTCACTGAACGGGGAGCGTGCGGTTTCCTCAACACGTGCCACTGCGGGATCGTTCTCAATGGTTTGGGCCATGTCAGAGCCTATTTGTAGCGGATTGCAGGGTTGATGAACGCATAGAGCAGATCAACCACGAGATTGATAAGGAGGAATTGCAGCGAAAACAGCATGATCTCCGCTTGCACGACTGCGTAGTCGCGGAAGTTGATCGCATCCAGCAGCAGCGAGCCCAGACCTGGCCACCGAAACACTTTTTCGACGACGATAGAACCACCAAGCAGGAAGCCGAACTGAAGACCTGCCATTGTAACAACGGGGATCAGGGCATTGCGTAGGGCGTGTTTCCAGATCACAACACGTTCACGCAATCCCTTCGCGCGGGCGGTGCGGATGAAATCCTCGCGTGCGACATCGATCACCGCGGATCGAGTGAAGCGCGCCATAACAGCAGCCACCCCGGTTCCCAGAGTCAGCGACGGCAGGATCAGATCGGAGGGGCTGTCGAATCCACTGGTTCCGAGCCAGCCCAGGTTGACTGAAAAGAATTGCATCAACAGCAAACCGAGCCAGAAATTTGGCATTGAAATGCCTGATACGGCGAGAAACATCCCGGCGTGATCCCCCGCACTGCCGCGGCGTACCGCCGAAACCACACCCGCGACAAGTCCGAACAGAACCGACCACGCAAGGGCGCAGAGCGACAGCCAGAAGGTCGGCATGAAGGCCCGACCGATCATTTGCGCGACCGGTTCCCCCGTGCGTAGCGATGTGCCGAGATCAAGCGTCACGATATTGCGCAAGAAGTCGAAATACTGGGATATGAGCGGACGATCAAGGTTCAGTGCTCTGCGGATGGCTTCCACTTCTTCTTGCGTAGCTGTCTCACCAGCAAGAAGCCGGGCAGGATCTCCGGGCAGCAGATGTATGAACATAAATACGAAGACCGAAATCAGCAGCAACACCGGGATCAGTGCGGCCAAGCGGCGCAGGAAATAATTCAACATCGGCTCTCATCCTCTGGCGGCCCGGCGCGATTGCGCCGGGCCGGGGTTCCCATCGCCTATTCAAAGGCTGCGTGCTTGTATTGCATTGTGCCGTCGGGCATCTGGAACACACCGGTCAGACCCTCTTTGCGACCAGCCATCTTGTTTTCGATCGCCAACCAGACGACCGGGGCGTCTTCCCAAATCTGTTTTTGCGCGACGGCATATGCCTCACGACGCTTTTCCGGATCGGCAGTATTCAAGGCGTCCTCGATTGCTTGGTCCACGACTTCGTTTGAATAGAACGCCATGTTGTAGATCTTGGGGATCCAACCTTCGGTCGCGTAGACCGGGCGCAGGTGCCAGTCGGCATCCCCGGTCGACGGCGACCAGCCTCCGATCAGCATGTCGAATTCCGAAGTGTCTGGATCCATGGAGGAAAACACCTTTTCCGATCGCGTTGCGCCTTCCATCGGTACGATCGTCGCGTTCACATTGATCTGGGAAAGCTGCTGCTTGAGGAATTGCAGTACGCGCACCCCGGTCGAGCTGTTGGTTCCCCAGATCTGTATATCAAACCCATCCTCGTAACCGGCCTCTTTCATGAGACGGCGGGCCTCTTCGAGGTCGTTGGACAAGGCTGGCTCCTGCGTTTCATGGAACCTGGTGTCGGGTGCGATCGGAGAATCCGGAACAACGCCATGTCCTGAATACACGACCTGTACGAACGCTTCCTGGTTAATGGCGAGATTGAAGGCTCGACGCACGCGCACGTCCTTGAAGTGTTCCTTGAGCATGTTCATGGACGCGGTCCAGACCGTGATACCGGGAACTTCCAGAACCTCGTATCCGTCCTTCTCTGCCACCCGCTCCGAGAGTTCGGCGGGCAGTATGTGCACAAATTGAACCTCATCCGACAATAGCATCGAAACGCGGGTTGCGCTTTCTGTGACCGGATAGAAGGTTACGCTGTCCACCTTGGGATATTCTGCATCCCAGTAGTCGTCGAACCGCTCCACGACCAGCCGTTCACCGGGGATCCACTCCTTGAACTTGAAAGGGCCGGTACCGATTGGATTTTTTTCGACATCCTTGCCAAACTCTTCCAACGCCTTGGGGCTGTGAATGACCACAGACGGGTGCGCGACGGTATTGATCATCGCTCCGAACGGCTCTTTCAGGTGCAATACAACCGTATAGTCACCCTCCGTTTCGACCCGATCCACAACCTTGAACAGACTATTCTTGGCCAAGTTCTGTGATTGGTCCGCGAGCCGGTCGAAATTGGCCTTGACCGCTGCTGCGTTGAAATCAGTACCGTCATGGAACTTCACGCCTTCGCGCAGCGTGAAGGTAAAGGTCTTCGCGTCGTCGCTACCTTCCCAGGCGGTTGCAAGTTGCGGCACCAATTTCATATTCTGATCGAAACCGATCAGGCGCTCAAGAACTCCGTTCACCGCAGAATAATCCACATTGTAATTGGTGTTGTGTGGATCCATGCGCTGAAAGATCTGATTCATCCCAATGGCCACATCCTGGGCGATCGCCGGCGCGGCAAGAAGTGTTCCGGCTGCCAGTGCCGCCGCCCCTGTCATCCTTCTGAAAAAGCTCATTATTTCTTTCTCCCTTTGGTTGGAAATCGTCGGATTAGATTGCCACTTCCGCGTCGCGCGCCTTGGCCACGAAATGACCCAGAGCAATCTCCTTCATTTCATTGAGCGCGGGGGGCTGACCGATCGGACGTACCGGGCTGGGTACTTCGCCAGTGATCAGTGGACGCTTGCGGTGGCGCATTTCGGGATCGGGCACTGGCGCTGCTGCCATCAGGCGGCGCGTGTAGGAGTGACGTGGATCCTCGAAGATATCTTGACGCGTCCCGATTTCGACGATCTGACCCAGATACATTACCGCAACCCGGTGGCTGATCCGTTCAACTACGGCCATGTCGTGGCTAATGAACAAGTAGGCCAGACCGAAGCGATCCTGAAGATCCATCAGCAGGTTTATTACCTGGGCCTGCACCGATACGTCCAACGCCGAAACAGCCTCGTCCGCGATGATCAACTTTGGATCGGTGGCAAGCGCGCGCGCGATGGCGATACGTTGTCGTTGGCCACCCGAAAAAGCGTGGGGATAGCGGTGCGCATGATCGGCGCTCAGGCCTACTTGTTCGAGAAGCCATACCGCCTTGTCAAAGGCATTCTTCTTGTTGTCCAGCCCGTGCAGCAGGATTGGCTCGGCGATAGAGTAGCCTACTGTCAGACGGGGATTCAGTGACGCATAAGGGTCTTGGAACACGAACTGCACCTCACGGCGTAGCTTCTGCAGTTCGGACCTAGAAAGGCTCGTCAGGTCTTCGCCGTTAAAACGTAGTCGTTCGGATTCCGACTCGACCAATTTCAGGATAGATCGGCCCGTCGTGGATTTCCCGCATCCGGATTCCCCAACAAGTCCAAGTGTTTCACCCGGCCAGATGTCGAGGTCCAGATGCTCCACTGCATGAACGCGTTTCTGTACCCGCCCCAACAGACCACCAGTAATGTCAAATCTCGTCGTCAGCCCGCGCACCGACAAGAGAGGGTCGGCGTCATAGTTGATGGCGCGGGCCGACACTGGACGCGGCGATTCTTCAACAGATCCGGGCATTTCAAATGGAAGGGGTGTCTCAATCCCCTTCATAGCGCCGAGACGGGGCACAGCCTTGAGAAGTGCTTGTGTGTAGGAATGTTGAGGTGCGGCAAAGATTTCCTCGACCGCGCCTTCCTCGACCTTCTCGCCGCGATACATGACGACGACGCGATCCGCGACCTCGGCTACCACGCCCATGTCGTGGGTGATGAACAAAACCGCCATGCCTTCTTCATCCTGCAGATCACGGATCAGGCGCAGGATCTGGGCCTGGATCGTGACGTCGAGCGCCGTGGTCGGTTCGTCCGCGATCAGAAGCTGTGGCTTGCATGAGAGCGCCATGGCGATCATGACACGCTGGCGCATTCCTCCGGAGAGTTGATGAGGGTGGCGCTTCATCACCTGGCGCGCGTCGGGAATACGGACCTTTTCCAGAGTCTCAAGTGCGATCTTGGCAGCGTTGTTGCGAGATGTATTCTGGTGAGCCACAACTGCTTCGATGATCTGGTCCCCGATAGTGAATACCGGATTGAGCGAGGTCATCGGTTCCTGGAATATCATCGCAATATCGTCACCGCGCATCTTGCGCGCTTCCTCGGCGTCCAGCCCAACGACATCGATTTCCCGTCCGTCGCGCTTGCGAAATGAGATCCTGCCACTCTCAATCCGGCCTCCGCCAAATTCGACGAGTCTCATCACCGCCAGGGAAGTAACGGATTTTCCGGATCCGGATTCTCCGACGATAGCGACGGTCTCACCGGGGTCGACGTGCAGGGACAGATCCTTCACCGCACGCGTCCTGTTGTCGCCCTGGCCGAATTCCACGTTCAGCCCTTCGACTTCCAATAGCTTGCCTGTGTTCATTGCGTCTCCCCGGCTGGTACGCCGCCCTACCGGGCGCACCGCCCGGGATTTTTGTCATCAAACCGAAACAATGGCGGATTTTCTAAGGCAAATTTGGCATGGGTTATGCAAAGAAAGCATAATTATTGTGTTGCCGTTTGCCGTCCGAGCATCAAATCTAGAGATATGGACATGAAATGGCTGGAAGATTTCCTGACGCTGGCCCAGACGAGAAACTTCTCTCAGGCATCGTCGGATCGTAATATTACGCAACCTGCGTTCAGCCGGCGAATACGCGCGTTGGAGACTTGGCTCGGGGTGTCACTGTTTGACAGGCGGTCATACCCCGTCACATTGACTGCCGAGGGCCGCGTTTTTCGCGATAGCGCAGAATCGATTCTCGCCACGCTTTATGCAAACCGCACACAGCTGCAGGAGACCCAGATCGTGCATCGACCCGATCTGCGGATTGCGGCAGCCACGACGCTGAACCTGAACTTCATTCCGAATTGGCTGCGCCGGCTGGAACCGCAAACAGGGCATCTTACGACGCATATCTTTACGCAAAATTTCCACGACATGGCGCAAAACCTGGCCGAAGGTGAGATCGACCTCGTCCTGCAATACAGTCATTCGCAGGTGCCGCTCTTTGTGGAGGCGTCCAAGTTCATGACTCATGTGCTGACCTGCGAGCCAATGGTGCTGGTGTCGGCTTCGGCCCGAAACGGAGAACCTCTGCACGACCCGACACGCGCCGGAAACCGAGGCGGTGTTTTTCCGTATATGGGCTATTCGCGAGATGGCTATTTTGCCGAAGTCGAACGTATCCTGTTCGCGCGTCACGCCGAGAATGGACTTGTCATGCAGCGCCTCGGCGAGAGTCCGATCTCCGAAGTCCTGAAGCGAATGGCGATTTCTTATGGTGCACTGACGCTCCTTCCCGAGAGCTGCGCGCGAGAGGCGGTGAATAGTGGTGAACTGGTTGTCGTGGGTGACGAGGATTGGCAGATCCCGCTGGAGGTG
The DNA here is from genome assembly GCF_041224545.1 of Sedimentitalea sp. XS_ASV28. Classification (NCBI taxonomy): domain Bacteria; kingdom Pseudomonadati; phylum Pseudomonadota; class Alphaproteobacteria; order Rhodobacterales; family Paracoccaceae; genus Sedimentitalea; species Sedimentitalea sp. XS_ASV28. The sequence continues at coordinate 80,767 of NZ_JBGFGP010000145.1, forward strand.
CGCCTATATCGTGCACGCGGCTCACAACGGCCCGCAGTCAAGCGGGTCTGGGATGCAATCCAGAACAGCAATAACCAATAATTACACATTGAAGAGGATTGAACGTGAAGATCTTTATCTCCGTTGATATCGAAGGCGCGGCCGGGGTTTGCGAACCTTTGCAGGGCCAGCGCGGGAACCCGGAGTACGAAACGGCTCGCCGCCTGATGACCGAGGAAGCCAACGCCGCGATCCGCGGAGCGTTTGACGCCGGCGCGACCGAGGTTACCGTTGCGGATTCACACGGCCCCATGCGAAATATGATTGTCGAAGATCTCGACCCCCGCGCTCGCGTAGTGTCGGGCAAACCTCGCCGCCTATCAATGGCTCAGGGCGTGCGCAAGGATCATGATGGCATCGTCCTGATTGGCTATCATGCAGCGGCGGGCGAAAAGGGAATTCTGGCGCATACAATTAGCGGTCTGGCGTTCGCGCGCATCGAAATCAACGGAATCGTGGCTGGCGAACCTACTATATTCGCCGGTTATGCCGCCGAAATCGGTGTTCCGCTTCTGGCGGCAAGTGGTGATGACAGGTTATGTGCCGAAATTTCCGAACAGTTCCCAGCAGCACATCGAATACAGACGAAAATTGCCCTTGGCGCACAAGCCAGCGAAAGCCTGTCTCCTTCGCAAGCCCGCGAGCTCATTACAACAGGTGTGCGCGATGCGGTACGACAAGCTCATACTCAACAACCACGCCTCCCCAGCGAACCGCCATTGGAGGTCAGGGTCGAATTCATGAAGCAGGTTCATGCAGACGCGGTATCACTGTTGCCAGACATTGAACGTATTGATGCGCGCTCGGTCTCTTTCTCCTCTGCAACATACGAACAGGCGATCGGCTCGCTCTCTGTTTTTGCACTTGTGGCTCAGGCCCTGACACCGTGAACCACACCGGATGGCACTGTAAATTTAATGCCGTCGGTGTCGCGATATGCCACTTGAGGGCATGACCAAACCTGACCTTTACCGCCGCCACCGGTTTCCGCCCAATGTCATCGCCTATGCAGTCTGGCTGTATTTCCGCTTTCCTCTGAGCCTTCGGATGGTAGAAGATCTTCTCGCCGAG